>JAKUNJ010000001.1 GCA_022451965.1 Dehalococcoidia bacterium
AAGTTCAATTTTGATTTCAGAGGATTATATTCTGATATTTTGGAAGACTGGCTATCTGTAGAATCTAAAGAAATTGTTGGTGGAAACTTTGAAAAGATAAAACCTTTTATAAAATGAAGAAAAATTTACTTTTCTTAATGGTTGATCAAATGCATGGTCAAGTTCTAGATAAAGGGAACCCATGTATTACACCAAATCTCGATAGGTTATCCAAAAGCGGAGTTAAGTTTAATAGAGCTCATACAGCAAATCCTGTATGTTCACCAGCTCGAGCTAGTATTATGACAGGTCTCTTGCCTCATAATCATGGAGTTACTACTGTTACTCATACTGTAGATGAAGATCAATCTAACTTAAGAACTGATAAAGAACATTGGGCTCAGAGGCTTCAAGAAGATGGGTATAAAACAGCTTATTTTGGTAAATGGCATGTTGAAAGATCAAGAAAGTTAGAAGATTTTGGCTGGGATGATTACTCTTTTATTGATGGATTATCTGATGAATATATAAATGCAAATAAAATACATAAAGAAAGCATCATAGAAGAACTACCGCACTTATATATAGATAATCCACCAGGATACGATAATACACCATTTTATGGGATTTCAGATATTGATACAGATAAAAGAGTTTTAGGACTAGTTTCCAATGGAGCAAAAGAATACTTAAACCAAGCAGATACCGATAAACCATGGGCTTGCTTTGTTTCTGTTATAGAACCACATGATCCGTTTATTTCTACTAAAAAATACTATGATATGTACGAAAATATTGAGTTAAGGCTTCCTAAGTCATTCAATGACGAATTATTGGATAAACCTAATATCTATAGAAGAGGACAAAAAGTTTTTGAAAATATGACAAAGCAGGATCATATAGAATGCATAAGAAATTACTATGCTATGGTAACTGAGATTGATCATGAATATGGAAAAATTATTGATTTACTTGAAGAAAAGGGTGAGCTAGAAAATACTATTATTATTTTTACTTCAGATCACGGAGAAGCGCTAGCATCACATGGAATTTATGCTAAAAACTTAGCCGCATTTGAAGAAATATATCGAATACCAATGATTATTTCTGGTCCAGGAATAAAGGAAAATAAGGAATCAGATGACTTGGTCTCAAGCATGGATTTATGTCCAACAATATTAGATTTATTTGATCAAAAAGAAATTTCTAATATTGATTCTAACTCTTTTAAGGATATTCTTTGTACTGAAGAAGTGAACACAATCCAAAAAAGCTTTGCAGAATATGATGGCACAAGACTTCAGCTAAAGCAAAGAGTGCTTTGGTATAAAAATCTAAAATATATATTTAATGGTTTTGATTATGATGAACTTTATGATTTAGATTCAGACCCTAATGAAATGAAAAATTTAATTGATTCAGATCATCATAAAAATGAAAGACAAATGATGATTAAGTTATATTGGGAAGAATTAAAGAAGAATGGTGACCATAGTATATATAATTTAGATAACAACCCCATTATGAAAATAATAGAAATAGGTCCAAATGCTTAAGAAAGTTTTGATTACAGGAGCCAATGGTTATGTAGCTTCAAGAATTATTTCTCATTTAGAAAAAAATTTTGAGCTAACATTGGTTGATATTGATTTCAATAAAAAATTTAATTCAAAAACAATTAAATTTGATTTACTAAATGCTTCAATTGAAGAATTAAATAAAATAACAAAAAATCAAGATGCTATTATTCACCTAGCCTATGTAAGAAGAGATAAATTAAGAGACCCAGAAGACTTAAACGAAGAAATGGATTCTTTTGATACAGAGTATAAGAATGTATTAATGGCAAACAAAATATATAGATCCGCATTTATAAATAAAGTTTCAAGAGTAATAGTTGCTTCATCTAATCATGCTGCAGATTGGTATGAGCATCATGAAATTCATTCAAATATTAGAGACATAGTATCAAATAATTTGATCCCATATTCTGATAATTTCTATGGGTGGGCTAAGGCTTCTTACGAATTATTATCTATCCCTTATGCTTCAGGAAAATTTGGAAGAAAATTAGAATTTGTTCATGTCAGAATAGGATTTCCTAGAGAAATAACCCCTGAGTTGTCAAATAATAAGTTTATTCCAGGTGAAAATGGAATTGGGATACCAAATATTAAAAGACATTTAGGTGCGTATGTTAGTCAAAGAGACTTATCGCAACTTTTTGAAAAATCATTAACTCAAAAAGAAATTATTGGTGATATTGATAATGTGCCTTTTTTGGTTGTCTATGGAGTTAGTAATAATACAAGAAGATTTTGGTCTCTAGAATCCGCAAGAAAAGGTATTGGGTACAACCCTGAAGATGATTCAGAGTATAAATTCTCAGAAGTTATAGACGTATTTAGAAATGATCCAAAATGGGAAGGCAGACTAGGATAAATTAGTCTTCTGTTACTTCAGTGGTACTGCCGCTAACAGTAATAGTAATATGAGACATCGTTGTATTTTCTTTTGCTCCATGCCAATGATTTTCTCCGGCATTAATTAAGACCATGTCTCCCTTGATAACATTTAGTTCAACTTCTTCATTACATACCATTCCCTCTCCTTCAGTAATTATCAAAATCTGATCACCTGAATGAATATGAAATTTAGTTCTTGTTGACTCAGGAAAATTTACTATAGCAAAATTAAAATTATCACTATCTTCATGTTCTAAAATTGACTGAGAATAAACTGTATCTGTAAATAAAGATTCGTTTCTAGGTAATTTTGGAATATCATCAAATGTTACCTTTTTCATATATATCTCCCTATTTTTTTGATTATAAGCTTAAGATAATATTTAATTGCAATTAAAACAATTTTATATTCAAAATAAATCAATCAATACTATGAAAAGAAAAATCAAATCTAATTACGGATCTTGGGAGTCTGAAATAAGTCCTCAAAAAATAGTAGAAGGAGGATTAATATTTAGCGAAATTAGAACTAATGACTCAAATATTTATTTTTTAGAAGGAAGACCCTCTGAATCAGGAAGGTACGTCATAGTCAGACAAAATCCTGATGGATCTACAGAGGATATGTTTTCAAAAAATTATAATTCTAGAAATGCTGTTCATGAGTACGGAGGAGGATCATTTGCAGTTGGTAAAGAAGATATTTATTTTTCTAATTGGGAAGATCAAAGAATTTATTCAATAAAAGGAAAAGATATTACTCCAATTACAGAAGAGTCTGATAATCCAAGAGCTTTAAGGTACGCCGACTTAACATTATCTAATGATGAAAAATGGTTATTTTGTGTAAGAGAAACTCATTTTGAAAATAAAGAAGCTAAAAATGAGCTTGTTGCTGTTTCAACAGAAGAACAACTAACAGTGGTTATATCTTCAGGAAGAGATTTTTATTCATCTCCAAGACAAAACCCCTTAAGTAATGAAATTTGTTGGTTGGAATGGGATCACCCAAATATGCCTTGGGACGGAAGTGAATTATTTGTAGGAGATTTTGAGTCAAAACCTAATATTGAAAAAAAACTAATTGATGGTTCAAAAAATATAAGCATCATACAACCTGATTGGAGTCAATCTGGAGAATTAATATATATTAGTGATGAATCTGGTTGGTGGAATTTATACAAATATATAGAGGGTAAAAAATCTAATATTCTTAATGAAGAATTGGATCATGGAGGTCCATCTTGGCAATTTGGTTATAGCACTTATTTTATTAAAGATGATTTCATATATCTCAGAGGAAAATCAAAAAAATCAAATAAAGGCTTAATTAGAAAAATCAATTTTTCAGGAGAAATAATTGACGAAATAAAAGTTAATCATACTGCAATAAGTTATATTTCTAATATAAATAACAATGTAATTTATATCGGATCTACACCTAATTCTAATAGCGAGTTAGTATCCTTAAGTCTAATTGAAAAAAATATAAAAACTCTTAAAGAATCTAATCCTGTAACATTTGACTCAGAAGATATTTCAATTGCTGAAGAAATATCATTCCCAACTACCTATAATGAAAAAGCATATGCATACTTTTATAAACCTCAAAATAAAAATTATGAAGGTTTAGAGGAAGAAAAACCTCCTTTGATTGTTATTAGCCATGGAGGTCCTACTAGCGCGACCAATGATGCCTTAAGTTTATCTATTCAATATTGGACTAATAGAGGTTTTGCAGTTGTAGATGTAAACTACAGAGGTTCTACAGGATATGGGAGGGCTTTCAGAGATTCTCTAAAAGGAAATTGGGGAATATATGACACAGATGATTGCATTGCTGCTGCAGACTTTCTTTCGGAAAATGGTTTAGTTGATTCATCAAGAGTTGCGATTAAGGGAGGTTCAGCTGGTGGTTATACAACAATAAATGCTCTAACATTCCATGATAGATTTGCTGTAGGAGCAACTTATTATGGAATAGCAGATTTATCTGTTTTTATTGATGATACACATAAATTTGAGTCTAGATACTTAGATACGCTTATAGGTAAGTATCCAGAAGAAAAGGAAAAATATTATGATAGATCAGCAATTAACTTTACAGATCAGCTTTCATGTCCAATGATAATTTTTCAAGGTACAGAAGATAAAATTGTTCCACCTTCACAAGCTGAGATTATGGCTAAGGGGCTGCAAGATAAGAAAATACCATTCTCATTAATTATGTATGAAGGAGAACAGCACGGATTTAGACAATCTAAAAATATTATTTCATCTCTAGAATCAGAATTATATTTTTACAGTAAAGTTTTAGGTTTCAAACCCTTCGATAAATTAAATTCTATAAAGATAGAAAATTCTGAAAATTTATAAATGATAATCCTTATTCCACCCAGTGAAGGAAAATCCGATAATAACTCAACTAATACTAAATTCAAGGAAACGAATTTTATTTTTGAAAATGAAGTAAAAACTATTCAAAAGAAACTTCAAAATCTAAGTAATGCAGAATTAGAAAAAACATATGGAGTTAATCTTGAAAAGGCAAAAAAACTTAACTCATTAAACTTGAATGCTATGGAAAATAATTGTTCATACTCAATAGAACGATACACTGGAGTTGTTTACAACCAAATTGACTGGAAAAATTTATCTGATGAGTCACAGTCATATTTTGAAAAAAATATACGAATATTTAGTGGCTTATTTGGAATAGTTGCACCCAAAACACTTATACCTGATTACAAACTAAAAATGAGTAGCTTATCCCTAACTAAATTTTGGCACCCTATTCTTACAAAATACTTAAGCAAGGAGGATATAATCATTGATTTACTACCTCAAATTCATAGTAAATCATACTCACATGAAAATATCTTTAGGATAGATTTCAAAATAATTAAAGATGGAAAATTAAATTCTGCTGGTCATATGGGTAAAGTAGTAAAGGGACAATTCATAAAATTTTTATGTCAAATACAAGCTAAAGGTTTAGATGAATTAGATAAATTTACATTTGATAATTATAAGTGGGATGGAAAGAATTTTATAAAAACTATCACTTAAATTTAGGCGCCCTTTTCTCCAAGAAAGCCTTTACTCCTTCTAAATTATCATAGGAACCTTGTAATTCTTTTTGAATTGATGATTCTAGCAGGTAAGTTTCATTAAATGATTTATGTTGAATTTCTCTCATTATTTTTTTTGAATGCATCAAGGATTGAGATGATTGTTTTATTATTTTTTTTGCCCAGTTATCTGTTTCTTTTTCAAGATTTTCATCCATAACAACTTTATTTGCAAGACCAATTTTTAAGCATTCATCTGCAGAAATTCTTTCATTTTCAATTGCTATTTGATAAGCCCTTTTATAGCCGAGAATATTATAAAGCAACCAATGGGAACCACCATCTGGTATTAAGCCAATATTACTAAATGGCTGAAGCAAATAAGACTTTTCAGACATTATAGTTAAATCGCAAGCCATTGAGTAAGCACTTGCAATTCCAGCTGCAGCTCCTCTGACTGAAGAAATTACTGGCTTTGGCATAGTGATTATGTTGTCAAATATCGGAAGATATCCCTTATTCAAAGCCTCTTCAGTATCTTTCCATTTTTTTCTATCACCCGAACTTAAGTCTGCTCCCGAAGAAAAAGCCCTTCCTTCACCACGAAGAATCATACATTTTATTGATTCATCTTTCTTAATTTGTTCTGTTACTGAAGTTAATTCCATAAGCATTGTATAGTTCATAGCATTTAGTTTTTCAGGTCTATTTAATGAAACTTTTGCTACTTGATTTTCTAAAGAATAGTTTATGGTTTCGAACTTTTGCATTACTCTAATCTTAATATTTTTTTATAATTATATAAAACATAATTGAAATAATGCTCTCAAAAAAATTAATTAGCTTAATAGAAAAGAATATTACAATTATCGATGATTCAAGAGAAATACCATCTGAAATTATTGATGAATTAGTAAATGAAAACTATTTTAGGCTTCTTTTACCTAAAACCTATGGAGGTTTAGAAATAAACTTTTTGGAGTACCTAGAAGTTGTTTCTGAATTTGCTTCTTATGATGCAAGTTTAGCTTGGTGCATTAATCAGAGTAATGTTTTAGCAACAAATGCAGCTTTTATGGATAAAGTTTTAGCTGAAAAGATTTTTAGTAATAAAAATACCATAATTTCAAATGGTCCACCTGAATTTTTTGAAGTAGAAGATAAATCTGATGGTATTTTAGTATCAGGTAAATGGTCTTTTAGTAGTGGAATAAAAAATTCAAATTGGGTTTTAGCCATTTATACAGATAAAAATAAAGAAAATAAAAATATCATGATGCCAGTTAATGAAGTTGTCATGGAAGATGTTTGGAATGTAAGTGGCTTGAGAGGTACAGGTAGTTTTAGCTTTTCAGTAAAAGATAAATTTATAAAGAATGAAAATATTTTTTATGATAGAAAAAATCTAATAGAAAAAGGGCCAATATATAAAATTCCTAGAGACTTAAAATTTGCATCAGGCTTTTCAACTATTGCATTATCATTAGCTAATTCTTCAATAAATTTCGCCCTAAGTTATTCAAAAGATAAAAATAGTGTATCTAAAGACAAACTTTCAGATGAGCAGGTTTTCATTAGAGAAATTGGAATAATAAAGGGTCTATATAAATCATCAAAATCATTCTTAGACTCTTCTGTAAAAACAATTTGGGAAAAAGCATGTAATGGAGTTCATCTGGATGATGAGTCACTAGCGGAATTAAGATTATCGTCAACTCATGCTATTAGAACTTCAGAAGAAATAGTAAAAAGAGCTTATACATTACTAGGATCTTCATCGATTTTTAAGTTCAATGACATTCAAAGATACTTTCAAGATATTTTAGCTATTAGTCAGCAGGTTCAAGGTAGAATGTCACATTATGAAACAGTTGGCAGTTATTATATAAATTCTAAACTAAAGAAAATGGTTTGATTTATGGCGATCCCGAGCAGATTCGAACTGCCGATCTCCTCCTTGACAGGGAGGCGTGTTAGGCCACTACACCACGGGACCACATCATAATAAGTCTTAATTTTAGCAGATGAATTACGAATTTAAGGTTGAAAAAGTTGAAAAAATAGTTGAAATCTTTTTGAACTAGGTTTATTTGATTAGCCTTAGATGTATTTGAATAATTAGTCTGATTGATTCATAATTAGTGTATGAAAAAAATACTAATCTTTACTTTAATACTTATAGTTTCATGTTCACAAGCTGAGTCTATTCTTGAAAAAGAAGATTCTGAATCTGATTCAGCAAACTCCTCAAATGAACCAATAGCTTCAACAAATGATAAATTGAAATAAATAAAAGAAAGATTAGCTAAATTAGAATCTACCATTGAAAATAATACTTTAGCTTTATCTACCATTGAAAATAATACTTTAGCTTTAGAGAACCTATCAAAAGCTATATCTTCTTCAGGTGCAATATCAGTCGAAAACAATTCTCCTTTAGCTCTAGAAATAGATAAGTCTGATGAAGAAGATTATGGTAAATCTCCTAATAATCCTGTTAAGTCAGGCAAACCAATGAAAATTAATCTTATGGAGGATTTGTTGCTTTCGTGGGGTGAGGAAAAAATATCACATAATATATATGCAAATCCTGACGCTACAATTGAATTTGAGGGTATCGATGAAATAACAATTGATTGGAAAAAATATTCTTCCACTTTGTTTTTTAATAATTATGGTTATTTTGGTGGTGGAAATTTAAAACTTCCGGATACATTTCCTTTACAACCCAATTTCCTTGCTCTAATGAATAATAATATTTTGGAGTTCACTCATACTATTGATTGTGATGCTGGAGGATGTGATTCAATCAAAAAAATGCTTCACGGACAAACTTTTGAATTTGAGTATATCTTTAAGTGAAATAATTTAGATTGCTAACTCTGACATCATGTATTTGAATAATTAGTCTGATTGATACATA
Source organism: Dehalococcoidia bacterium (assembly GCA_022451965.1). Taxonomy (NCBI): domain Bacteria; kingdom Bacillati; phylum Chloroflexota; class Dehalococcoidia; species Dehalococcoidia bacterium. The sequence goes on from JAKUNJ010000001.1 coordinate 8,439, forward strand.
ATTTCTCTATGACTAATAATATAAGTCAATTTTTAAAAATTTAAGGAGTTTATAAATATGAGTACAAAAACCTTAGGGTGGATTTTCACTATTTTTCCTATTCTTGGAATTCTTTCATGGCTAACAGCAGGTGTACCAAGTAGTCCCCCTGGTGAATTTGAAGGAGGGTACGCAGCTTTTGCAGCGGAGATTGGAAGTGTTTCAGAGAGAATACATGTAAATTTAGGTGTTGCTGCAATTGTATACTCAGTACTTATGGGTGCTTTTTTAGGACTTAGAGGTAAAATCCTAGATAATGGAAAATCAAACTTTGCATTTTTAGCTGGAATTCTTATTGCCATAGGTTTTGCTGCAACAATAGCAGAAAATGGGGCCTATTCAGCTGCTGCAAGTCTATCAAACGAAGATTTAGTTCCTGAAGCTATTTCTATGCTAACTTTAGCTAATACTGCTGGCGGATATGGAACAGCAATATTAGCATTAGGTATTGGTCTTTTAGGTTATAGTCTCTATAAGAGTAAAACAATTCATCCAATTAGCTCATGTGCTTTTATACTAGTAGGAATATATGGAGTAATTGGTAGCATTTTATTTTATGACGAAGGATTAATAGCTGCTTATTATTTTGGACTTACACTAACAAGCATAGCTACTGGAATAGAACTAATTAGAACAGCTAAAGATTAAGCAAGTTATTCAAGGGCTGAAAAATAACAGCCCTTGAATTAATATCGACTTTTTATACTCAAAAATTTATTACTATATTCTCTAGAAGGTTATAGTTTGGAGGAGATTAAAATGGTGAAAATCTATACTTTTAGCTAAATCTGACATCATATATTTGAATAATTAGTCTGATTGATTTGATTTTCTTAACTCTGCGATGATAGTAAGAATATTAATTAATGTTGTTAATAACCAAAAGGGTATCAATATGAATGAACCCCAACCAATATGCTCATCACCACCATCCTGCAAAGACTCAATCATTTCTGATGAATTAGTTACAAAAATTAATATATAAGCTATTGTTGGAAGGGCGAGTAATGCTGCACCTCTTTTCCCTTTCAGAAAGTATGCAAGAGCAATTAACGCCCCTATGGGAAGCACAACAATTAGAAAACCTATTCCTTCAACTGCAAAAGCTATATAAATATGAAAGATAACAATTATTGCATTAGCAATTGCTGCATTACGTATGTCTGAAAGAAATCTTAGAATTGACATATTTTATTCCTTATAAAATGATTTTACTTTATTTTACATAAAACAAATCTAATTTGAATAGTTAGTCTGAATAATACATTATTTCCATATGAAAAAATTAAACAATAAATTAATATTCGCTATATAAAGTTTATATAAAGTAAAAAACTAGTAAGGAAGAAAAATGAGCTTAAAAAGAATAGGTAGCATAAAATACACCACAACACTTAGGGTATTGCCTGCACAAGACGGAAAACCAAGGTTAGAGGTAACTGGATTCGGTGGTTCAGGGGATCTTAATGGAAACAAAGTTATTGACTCTTCATCAACTTATAATGCATGGCTTAGAAGTGATGGAAATTGGCAAGGAGAATGTCCGAATTCTGGAATTATATTTGTTGAAGATGGTATGGTCACATTTTCAGCAACAGGAATAGGAAGCCCTACAGAAGATGGAGGAAACTCATGGAAAGGGGTTACATATTTTGAAACATCCGCACCGAGTTTAGCTCAACTTAATGGAAAATGCATTGTTTACAATTGGGATGTTGACGCACAGGGCGTTGCTGTATGGGAATTATTTGAATATTCATAATTTTTTTTATGAAATAAATTACAAATGTATCATTGTGGCAGGAATTTGAATAATTAGTCTGATTGATACATAATTTCCGTATGAAAAAATTTAACTATAAATTAATATTCGCTATATATAGTTTAATTCAAGTAAAAAACTAGAAAGGAAGAAAATGAAATTAGTAGGAACATTCGAAGTAACAAAAGGCTACGAACATTGGAAAAAAGCTTTTTTGGCTCATGAATCAAAAAGACAAGAATGGGGAATAAGTACTGTTTTTACAGGTATGGAAGCTGAGAACAATAATAAAGTTCATGTTTGCATTGAAGTTGAATCAATGGATAAGTTACAAGAGTTTATGCAGATTCCAGATAATGCAAAAGTTATCGAAGAAGCTGGAGTAAAACTAGAAACTCAAGTAATGATTCCCATAATTGAATAATTACTCTGATTGATTCATAATTTCTATATGAAATCTAATTGATATTCCCAGCATCTTTTTCAATTTGGTTCCAAAAATCATCATAATCCAGCTGTGAATATGGATGATAGGCTGGTTCACCGTTAGTAATAAATTCTTCTGCTGTAATAGTTATTTCTGTAGCATTATTAAGATAATATTCTAAAAAATCATATGTTAATTTATCTGCTACATCATGATTTACATATAAAACTCTTTGCCACATAAATGGTAACCCTGAATCAGGATTAGATGTATTTTTATAATTTACTTCTTTACAATCCATTGGGTTCCCATTCATATCCCAATTATGTGTAAGATCAATTGCCTTGACCATTGGATTTACTTTTGCACTATCTATAAATCCAAAACCTCCGAATAGTTGATTTACAGCAGATATTATTTCAGTATCATTTTGCTTTTCTACTATTCGTCTTAGATTTTTTGATTGCATATCTCCTGTATGCATATCTCTTACGAAATAATCAGAAATTATAGAATCTAATTTATGCCCAAAAAATTGAATTTGTGAAGATGATAATCTTTGCTCTATCTGATTCCAACTATAAAAATTCGATCCTTCAATCCATATCTGAGATAATTTTTTTCGAGTTAAGCATTCTAGATTGTTATTTCTATTTACTATAAATGCAATACCAAAATAACTTATAGGTATCTGAGTATAATTTATACCTTCTGCATCCAGTTGATTAAATTCTCTATCATGCCACTTAGATGAGGCCATTGCTATTTGAATTTCACCATCTAAGAACTTTTCAAATGCTTTATCTTGACCTGTTTGAGTTATCTCAATGTCGTTATCATTTAAGTTTTTATAAGTATAGTTTTTTAGGGCTTGATTTATATAAGGATAGACCGAATCAGATCCCTCGATTCTTAAGTTGTTTCTATTTAGAAAAGTATTATTTGGAAATGCTTCTTTAGCCTCTTTTATTTCTTTTTCTGATGAAATAATTAGTGGCATTTCCTCTGAGCTTTTTTCAATATTTGGAGTTTCATATTGGATTCTAAGATTATTCAAGCTCATTTGTAAGAGTAAATTTTCTTCCTTGAGGTTATCATTCTTTTCTATTAATTCATTAAGCTGATTTTTTGTTATTAGAAGCTCATCACTAAGGTTATTTAGATTTTCATTGAGATTAGATTCATTTTGAATATATGATTCAATCATTTTTTCATGTTGAGAAAAAGTTTCTGATAGATCAGATATATCATCTTTATTTGAATTTATGGATTCGTTGGAGCTAGTACTACTAATGTCAATTTCTGAGCTTTCTTCAGTTGAGCAGGCAAGTAAAAATATAAAAGTAAGAATTAGTAGATATTTTTTCATTTAGAATTTAGATTGATACATAAATAATATAATTAATTTATGAAACTTGAAAGATTACATTATCTTGATGCTCTAAGAGCATTTGCTATGTACTTAGGCATAGTTCTTCATGTTTGTATACCTATACTACCATGGTACGAAGATTATGAAATGAAGGAAATTTATAGCATTATTTTATTGTTAATCCATGGATTTAGAATGCCGCTATTCATGCTTCTTAGTGGATTCTTTGCACAAATGATAATAAATAGGTATGGATTAATCAAATTTATAGATAACAGATTAAGAAGAATAGGATTGCCATACTTAGTATTTGTTCCATTAATTACTATTCTATTTATATTTACATTTTTCTTAGGAAATATTTTTGTTAATTGGGATTCAGTAAATCTTACGAATGAGATAAAAGAATTAGAAGATAATGACGAGTTTAGTCATGGACATCTATGGTTTATGTATTTTTTAATAATTTTCACTTTTCTTTATTCCTTTCTAATTTATATATCTAAAAAGACTAATATAAGAATAAATATAAATTATTCATTATTGGCAATGATGCCAATGATTCTAATTTTTTTAATTTTTCAACCAGAAGAAATAATATCTAGGCCAGCAACTGATGTAAGTTTTTTTCCCCACTGGTCAATATTAGGATATTATTTTGGATTTTTTTTATTTGGAGCATTATTTTTTAAGCTTGAAAATAACGGATTAAGCTTAATAAGAAGCTTTTCAGAAAAACAGAAATTATTTTATTGGATACCTGTTGTTTCCTTTATAGTTTGCCTAATTATTTCAGAAAACAAAGTTTATTTGTTAGGAGAAATATTTAATTTTATTTATACTTGGAGTTCAATATTTGTTTTGGTTCTTATTGCCTATAAACTCATAAATCGTCATCATAATAAGATAAGATATTTATCTGACGCTTCGTACTATATATACATAATTCATATTCCTTTTGTAATTTTATTTCAAGGAATATTTTCTCGCTTAGAAATCTATCACTTTATAAAATTTTTACTGATTATATCTTTTGTGACAATTTTTTCTTTAATTAGTTATCATTATTTTGTTAGAAATACATTTATAGGAACTCTACTAAATGGTAAAAAATCAAATGAGCAAATAAGTGCTTATGAAAAAGAAATTTAATCTGAGAAGTATTTTAGTTAAGGGTTTAGTTCTATTTTTATTCGCTATAATATCAATCATGATAAGAAGATATACCTAAACAATTTTATTTAATGAGGAAAAAATGAATAATAACGGCGTGCATTTTATGATGCCAACTGTGTTTAATGACTCAGGCAAAATAGATCTAGAATCAATGATGAATATAACCAAATTTGCAAAAGATTCGGGATGCGCGGGAATTGTTCTATTAGGGGTTATGGGTGAGGCCCATAGGCTATCTGAAGAAGAAAGAAATTTCCTTATAAAAGAAATTTCTAACTCATCAAAAAAATTATCATTAATACTCACAATAGGAGTAAGTGCGGAAAGTGGGTATTTAGTATCAAAATATTCAGAAACTGCTTCAAACGCCGGGGCAGAGCAGGTAATGGTAGCTCCACCAATAATGAAGAAACCAAATGAAAAGGTTTTATATCGTTATTATGAAGAGGTAAATAATTCAATTGATGATAATACGAAAATTGTTATCCAGGATCTTCCCGATCAATCAGGAGTTTACATGTCACCTGAGTTCATGGTTAATTTAGATAAGAGTTTAGAAAAAGTTAATTCTATAAAACTTGAGGATCCACCTACTCCTTCTAAAATATCTAAAATTGTAAAAATTAAATCTAAAGACTTAAAAATTTTCGGAGGTCTCGGAGGCTTATTCTTCTTAGAAGAGCTTCTTAGAGGGGCTTCTGGAACTATGACAGGATTTGCTTTTACAGAAATTTTAGTTCAAATATATAACCTATATAATTCAAAAAAAATAGACGAAGCAAAAAAAATATTTTATGAGTGGTTGCCTTTGATTAGATATGAAAATACCGCAGGTATATCTCTATCAATAAGAAAAGAGATCTTAAAAAGAAGAAATATAACTAAATTTTCTAACTTAAGGTACCCAACTCCAGCTATGGATGAAGATGACAAAAAAGAGTTAGATTTTATACTAAATGACTACATCTAGTTCTAAGAATTATAATTACAACCAATACCTCTAAATCCTATTTCTACAGTTCCGTCAGACTTAACTAGAACAGGCGTAATTCTATCGCCACCAGAAAGTTTCTCAACCTCTTCCCAGTATTCGGGAGATTTAGATACATCAATTTCTTTGAAATCAAGCCCTTGATCTACAAGCTCTTCTCTTAATAAGTCACAGTATCCGCATGTAGGATGACTATACATAATTGATTTTTCTACTTTATCCATTTATCTATCTTGTTAGAATTCGTTATTATATCTATTGATTATTTATAATATAAAACTTATCATAAAATTATACAAAAAGTTTTATACCCGCTTTGCGAGCTGACCTAAATCGTGGAGAGGGTTTTTTATTTTAAAGATAACTGGAGAAATAAATGGTTATAGCTGATAGAAATTCATTGTCATTTGATGACAAAAAGTGGTTCAATAAAATAGAAAATGTAGTGGATGTCCCTAATCTTCTAGAGATACAAACAGAATCCTTCGAATGGCTTAAAGGAGCAGGAATTAAAGAACTGATCGAAGAAATTTCTCCAATTGAAGACTTTTCTGGAGGTCGTTTCGAAGTTAGGCTAATTGATCACGAAATTAGAGAGCCAGAATTTAACGAAGAACAATGCAGAGAAAAAGAAATAACCTTTCAAGCACCGTTGTATATAACTGTTCAACTGATAATAAAAGAAACTCAGGAAATAAAAGAGCAAGTTTTGTTTTTTGGCCACTTACCTCAAATGACTAAAACAGGAACTTTTATTATAAATGGAGCCGAAAGAGTCATTGTCTCTCAATTAGTAAGATCACCAGGTGCATATTTCACTACAGAAACAGATCCGGCGACAGGTAGAAGTCTTTGTTCGGCAAAACTTATACCCTACAGAGGAGCTTGGATTGAACTAGAAACATCAAATAAAGATATTATTTCAGTAAAAGTCGATAGGAAAAGAAAAGCAAATATTACTACTTTGCTAAGAGCAATTGGTTGGGATACTGATCAGAAAATCCTCAATGAATTTAAGAACGTTGACGTTGATAATAATCATAAATTTATAAAGTCCACTCTAGCAAGAGAGGGGAAAAATATAACCCAAGATGAAGCATTAATTGAATTTTATAAAAGACTCCGACCTGGAGAACCACCAAGCGTTGAAAATGCTAAAAATCTTATTGATGGAATGTTTTTCGACCCAAAGAAATATGATTTAGGGAAAGTAGGAAGACATAAATTAAGCTCTAAATTGCTAAATACTAAATTTGATATTTCTGCACCTGCAGATGAAAGAACTCTCACCAAAGAAGATATTGTAGAAATAATTAAAAGATTAATTCAAATCAATAATGGAGAAGCAAAGAAAGATGACATTGATCATCTTGGTAATAGAAGAGTGAGAGGTGTAGGAGAACTAATTCAAAATCAAATAAGAGTTGGTTTAGTTCGAATGGAACGTGTTGTGAAAGAAAGAATGTCAACTCAAATTGATCCAGCAACCACTACACCAGCAGCATTAATTAATATTAGACCAATTGTATCAGCACTTAGAGAATTTTTTGGAGCTTCTCAGCTTTCTCAGTTTATGGATCAAACAAACCCCCTTGCAGAGCTAACTCATAAAAGGAGATTGTCAGCTCTTGGACCAGGTGGCTTATCAAGAGATAGAGCTGGATTTGATGTTAGAGACGTACATCATTCTCACTATGGGAGAATCTGTCCTATAGAAACACCCGAAGGTCCAAATATCGGATTGCTAGGTTCATTATCAACCTTTGGAAGAATTAATCCTTTTGGATTTATAGAGACTCCTTACAGAAAAGTTCTAAATGAATGTGAAAGTAACTCAGATGATATTATTGGAAGAATTCCAGTTGAAGATGTTTTAGATGATAAAGGTAAAGTTTTATGTGAATCAGGCAAGGCTATAACAAAAAGTGCATATGAAGATATTTCAAAAATGTCTAAAACAAAGATAAAAGTTATACCCTTTCCTTCTTCTGATGGAAATGATGTTGATTATATGACTGCAGATGTAGAGGAAGATCATAATATTGGTCAAGCTACTACTCAAGTTGATTCAAAGGGTCAAATCATTTCAACTCAGGTGGAAGTTAGAGAAGGTGAAGGTTTTGCCCATGAACCTCCTGAAAATGTAGATTATATGGACGTATCACCTATGCAAATTGTTTCTGTTTCTACAGCACTTATTCCTTTTTTGGAACATGATGACGCAAACAGGGCGCTTATGGGATCTAATATGCAAAGACAAGCAGTGCCATGCATAAACCCTCAATCACCTTTAGTAGGTACAGGGATGGAAAGAAGAGTAGCTATAGACTCAGGCCAAGTAATTGAATCAAGAGCAGAAGGATTAGTTACTAGTGTAACCGCAGAAAATATAATTGTAACTGATGAAGATGGTAATGACTTCCACCATGAACTATATAAATATAGAAGATCTAATCAAGGAACATGCATAAATCAAATTCCTGTAGTTAGAAAAGGTCAGAAAGTAGAGCTCAATCAACCATTAGCTGATTCAACCTCGACTGATGGAGCAGAGCTTGCCCTTGGACAAAATCTAACAGTCGCTTTCATGAGCTGGGAAGGACTAAATTATGAAGACTCTATTGTACTAAACGAAGAATTAGTAAGAAATGATAGATTTACTTCTGTTCACATTGAAAAACATGAAATTGAAGCTAGAGATACCAAGTTAGGACCTGAGGAAATCACAAGAGATATACCTAATGTTGGTGAAGAAGCCCTAACTAATTTAGACCAAGATGGAATCATAAGAATTGGTGCAAGAGTTAATCAAGGCGACATTCTTGTCGGTAAGATTACACCAAAAGGTGAAACTGAACTAACAGCTGAAGAAAAGCTTTTAAGGGCTATTTTTGGAGAAAAGGCAAGAGATGTAAAAGATAGCTCACTAAGAGTACCTCATGGACAGCATGGTAAGGTTACTGATGTGAAAATCTTAACTAAGGAAAATGGAGATCAATTGCTTCCGGGAGTCCAAAAAATAGTAAGGGTTTGGATAGCGCATACAAGGAAAATAACTCAAGGTGACAAAATGGCAGGCAGGCATGGAAATAAAGGGGTTGTTTCAAGAGTTCTTCCGAGAGAAGATATGCCATATCTAGAAGATGGTACGCCGATTGATATCATTCTTAATCCTATTGGAGTACCAAGTAGAATGAATTTAGGGCAAATAATGGAAACACACTTAGGGTGGGCTGCTGAAATACTTGGCTTTAAGGCTAGAACCCCTGTTTTTGATGGAGCTACTGATGTAATAATCGAGGATCATCTTGCAAGAGCCTGGTTCATAACTGCATCGAATGCTGTTGATAAAACTAATCTTGATAATAAAGAGGTAGATTGGCAAGTGGTTGATGAATGGCTTGAAGAAAGAGGTTATCAAAGAGAAAAACTTTGGAGTGATGCAGCATCAAATCAAGGGTCAGCAAGAGATGCTTGTCTTTCAATATGGCTCAAGGAATATACAGATGAAAAAGCTGATGATCTAAAACCAACTGGACTAATGCAAAAAGCTCTAGAAATCTCAAGGGAAAAAGATTTGTCGGCACCAATATTTGGTAAACAAAAAGTTTATGATGGTAAAACCGGTATACCTTTCAAAAGTCAAATTACAGTTGGAAGAGTTTACATGATGAAGCTCATACACTTAGTTGAAGATAAAATCCATGCAAGATCTACTGGGCCATATTCATTAATTACTCAGCAACCTCTTGGTGGTAAGGCCCAGTTTGGAGGACAAAGATTTGGAGAGATGGAAGTATGGGCACTTGAAGCATATTCAGCTGCTTATACATTACAAGAGATGCTAACAATTAAATCTGATGATGTTGTTGGAAGAGTAAAGACATATGAAGCAATAGTCAAAGGTGAGCAAGTAATCCAACCTGGAGTACCAGAATCTTTCCATGTTTTACTAAAAGAGCTACAAGGTCTAGGCCTTTCAATTGAATTGTTAAATAAAAGTATGTCTGAAGAATTACCGCTAGGTTCAGCAGCTCCAACTGGTGAAATAGACTGGAATGATATGTTAGATATTTCTGATTTGGATGATGATTCAAACGAAGATATGAACCTTTCCTCTGATTCAGATGAAGAATCAGATATAACAGATAAAGAAAGCGAAATAGCAAATAGTAATGAAGAAGTAATTGATGATGCTGAAATTTCATTAGAGACTAAGTTTGAAGAAGAAATTGAAGATTCGGAAGACACGGAAGACACGGAAGACAAATAAAAAAAAACTAATTTATAATTTTAGATTTATAACAGGAGAAAAAAATGACAACTAAATCATCCTCAGATTTTAATTCAATAAGGATCTCACTTGCATCACCTGATCAAATTAAGGCCTGGTCTTATGGAGAAGTTACAAAGCCAGAAACCATTAATTATAGAACCCTAAGACCAGAAAAAGATGGTTTGTTTTGTGAAAAAATCTTTGGTCCAACGAAAGACTGGGAATGTTACTGTGGTAAATATAAAAAAATACGTTATAAAGGCGTGATTTGTGACAGATGTGGAGTTGAAGTAACAAGAGCAAAGGTTAGAAGAGAAAGAATGGGTCACATAAAACTAGCTGCACCTGTTGCTCATATTTGGTTTTCAAAAAGCACTCCTTCAAGACTAGGCTTGTTATTAGATGTTTCTCCCAAAAATCTAGAAAGAGTCCTTTATTTTGCACAATATATAGTTACAGAAATTAATGACAATGAAAAATTAGACGCAATAAATTTTTTCAAGCAAGATTCAGAACAGAAGATAGGTGAAATAAAGTCAAGGCTTGCAAATATATTAGAATCGAAAGAATATCTGGAGGAATTAGAAAGACTTGAAATTAAAGTAAAAAAATCTGATGCGAAAAAACCTGAAAAACTAGAAGAACTTATAAAAAATACTTATGAAGAAATTATTAATGATGAAGAAACAAAAACTGAAGAAACCATTCAAGACCTTGAGTCTCTTGAGGTAATGCAACTTCTTACTGAAGCTAAATATAGAGAGTATAGAGATAAATTTGGTCCAGTTTTTGTTGCTGAAATGGGAGCTGAAGCTATACTAAAAATTCTCAAAGAATTTGATCTTGATAAAGCTACAGCTGAATTAATCGAAGAAATAAGACAGACCTCTGGTCAGAGAAGAAAAAAAGCAATCAAAAGACTAAGAGTGATTGAAAGCTTCAAGCAAAGTGGTAACAAGCCAGAGTGGATGATACTAACAATATTGCCGGTTCTTCCTCCCGAGCTTCATCCTATGGTTCAGCTTGATGGAGGTAGATTCGCTACTTCAGATTTAAATGATCTTTACCGAAGAGTTATAAACAGAAATAATAGATTAAAGCATCTTTTAGACCTTCAAGCTCCTGAAATAATAATTAGAAATGAAAAAAGAATGCTACAAGAAGCTGTTGATGCCTTGGTAGATAATGGAAGAAGAGGCAGGCCAATTCTTGGTTCTCACAACCATAAACTAAAATCTCTTACAGATTTGTTAAGAGGTAAACAAGGAAGATTTAGGCAAAATCTACTTGGAAAAAGAGTAGATTATTCGGGAAGATCCGTAATTATATCTGGACCACAATTAAAATTAGACGAATGCGGTCTTCCAAAGAAAATGGCCCTAGAGTTATTTAAACCTTTTGTTATGAACTCCCTAGTTGTCAAAGGTTATGCTCATAATATTAAATCAGCTAAAAGACTCGCAGAAAAATCCCAGCCTGAAATTTGGGATATTTTAGAAGAAGTTATAAAAGATCATCCTGTTTTACTTAACAGAGCGCCAACACTTCATAGGTTAGGAATTCAAGCCTTTCAACCAGTTTTAGTTGAAGGATCTGCAATACAATTACATCCTTTAGTTTGCACAGCTTTTAATGCTGATTTTGATGGCGACCAAATGGCGGTACATGTTCCTCTTTCAAGAGAATCTGTTCTGGAAGCAAAAAAAATAATGCTATCAACAAATAATATGCTTGCCCCTAGGTCTGGAGAGCCAATCGTAGCTCCAAACTTAGATATGGTCTTGGGTATATACTATCTAACGGGAGTTGATAATCAATCAGATGATAATAAAAAAATGAGTTTCAACTCCAAAGAGTCTGCAATTTTTGCATATGAAACTGAAACTCTTGGACTCAGAGATACAATTGTTGTAAAAATTAATGATGAGTTTATTGAAACAACGATTGGTAGGATACTTTGGAATAATATCATTCCTGAAGAATTAGGTTTTAGAAACATTCAGTTCACCAAATCAACTATAGAGGATTTAGTATCTGAGTGCTATGGAATCTTGGGAAAAGATGTTACTACATTAGTTCTTGATGATATTAAGGACATTGGTTTTAAGTTCGCAACGCAATCAGGCACAACTATAGCTATAAAAGATATTGTTACACCTCCTCAAAAGCAATCTTTACTTTCTTCTGCAGATCAGAAGATTCGAAGGTTAGATGAACAATACATGGAGGGTATGATAACTGAGACTGAGAGATATCAAAGTTCAATTAGTGTTTGGGAAGATGTATCGAAAAAAATGGAAACTGCAGTTTCTGACTCACTCCCCAATTATGCAGGAATCTATTCCATGGCAGATTCTGGTGCTAAAGGTAACTTAGCCCAAATAAAACAAATGGCAGGTATGAGAGGCCTTATGTCAGATCCCAAAGGTAGAATTATTGAACTTCCAATCAGGTCTTCATTTGCTGAAGGACTTAGTGTTATGGAATATTTTATTTCTACACATGGAGCAAGAAAAGGTTTGGCAGATACTGCGCTTAGAACTGCTGATTCAGGTTACCTTACAAGAAGACTTGCTGATGTTGCTCAAGATCTCATTATTAACAAAGAAGAAGACGAAGGAGCTGTTGGTATAAAAATAACAAAAGATACAGACGGAATGGGAAGTACTTTATCTGACAGAATAGTTAGTAGGTTCCCATCAATACCTGTAACTCATCCAGAAACCGGAGAGGTTATCTGTGACACAGATACAATAATTAGTCCCCAAATAGCTAAAGATATTGAAACAGCCGGAATCGAAGAAGTTTGGTGCTACTCTCCATTATCATCTAATGCTAAAAAAGGAATTTCTCAAAAAAGCTATGGAGCATCATTAGCAACTGGAAAAACGGCAATGATGGGCGAAGCAGTTGGTATTATTGCCGCTCAATCTATTGGGGAGCCGGGTACACAGCTAACAATGAGAACATTCCATACTGGTGGTATTGCTGGATCTGACATTACTTCTGGTCTTCCAAGAGTAATAGAACTATTTGAAGCCAGAATACCTAAAGGTGTTTCAATCCTGTCAGAAATATCTGGAATAGTAAAACTTGGAAATGTTGGAGATTTGAGGGTAGTTAGAGTTGCAAATACAGAAAAAAATTCTATAACTACTCAAATACCAGATACTCACAGGGCTATAGTTAAGTCAGGGCAAAGAATAGGTGTAGGAGAATCTATAACTTCCATAAAAAAATCTTTGGTATCAAAACTAAAGAATGATGAAAATTTCGAGCAGCTATCACAAGATATTGTTGCTCCCTATGAAGGGCTTGTAACAGTAACTAAAGGTGAAATAACTATTACTTGGGAAGATGAGAATGAAAGAGAATATGCAATACCTGCAGCATCAGAGCTATTGGTATCTGATGGACAAAAAATTATAGCGGGTGACCCAATAACCTCTGGTCCCAAAAATCCTCATGAAATATTAAGAATCCAAGGAGTGGAAGAAGTACAAGCTTATCTTGTCTCTGAAGTTCAAACAGTTTATAGATCTCAGGGAGTTCATATTCATGATAAACATATTGAAGTTATTCTTAGGCAGATGCTAAGAAAAATTAGAATTGAAAACGCTGGTGATACTGGTTTACTTCCTGGAGAATTAATAGATAAGTTTGACTTTGATGAGTTAAATGCAAAAATGTTAGAAGAAAATAAGGAGCCTGCTGAAGCGATACCTGTATTACTTGGAGTAACCAGAGCTTCTCTAGTTACAGATTCATTTTTAGCTGCAGCTAGTTTCCAAGAAACTGCGAGGGTACTAACTGAAGCTGCTGTAAATGGTTCAGTTGATCAACTGTCTGGATTAAAAGAAAATGTTATTATTGGAAGGCTAATACCTGCTAGAATGGATCAATCTCCCGAAGGTTTAGAGCTTTTAGGAATTGACAAAGATAATTCAATGCTGGAAGGTGATAGCCTTACTGGAATGACTGAAGCTCCAGCTACATTTGAAGAGGCATTAGCTGCTATAGCTAACGATGATTCTGAGGAATCTATAGAAAATTTAGTTTCAGAAACAACAGATAATGTTTCATCGGATAATAAAAATCAGACAGATTTATCTGAAGAACTAGATCTTGGTGAAATTGACCTTGGTGAAGTTGACCTTGATGAAGTTGACCTTGATGAAGATATAGATGAAAACCTAGATAAGAAATAGCCTATTGGGCGGTTAGCTCAGCTGGCTAGAGCGCGTCGTTGACATCGACGAGGTCACAGGTTCAAGTCCTGTATCGCCCACCAGTATCCAGTAAAATATTTATTTATAAATTTATGATTAAAGATTATGACATCTAACACATTAGAAATTTTTCAATCAGATAATATTACTATCTTAAATAAATTAGAATCAAATTCTATAGATCTTATATACATAGATCCCCCATTCAATACCGGCAAAGTACAATCAAGAACTAGGATAAAAACAAAAAGATCCTTAAATGGAGATAGGATTGGATTTAAAGGCTATTCATACAAAACTGAAATTCTAGGTGAACAAAATTATAAAGATATTTTTGATGACTATATAGGTTTTTTAGAAAAAAGAATTTTAGAATCGAAGCGTATATTAAAAAGAGAAGGTAGTTTTTTTTTACATTTAGACTATAGAGAAATTCATTATGCAAAAATTCTATGCGATAAAATTTTTGGAAGAGAATCGTTTGTAAATGAAATTATCTGGTCTTACGATTATGGAGCAAGAAGTAAAAAAAAATGGTCAACAAAGCATGATAATATTCTTTGGTATGCAATGAATCCTAAAAAATATACATTTAATTATGATTCTATTGACAGAATACCATATATGGCACCAGGTTTAGTGGGACCAGAAAAAGCAGCAAAAGGTAAGCCACCTACTGATTCTTGGTGGCAAACAATAGTTAGTCCAAATAGTAGAGAAAAAACAGGCTACCCTACACAAAAACCCATTGCAATTATGAATAGAATAATAAAAGTCCACTCTAATGAAAATGATAAGATTTTGGATTTTTTTGCTGGATCAGGCTCTACAGGTGAGGCGGCTATAGAAAATAATAGAAATGCGATTCTTATTGATAATAACCCTCAAGCAATTTCAACTATGAAAAATAGATTTAAGAATCATAAAAATGTAATATTTTATGAAAATTTATGATTTATTTATTCTTTTATTTGAAAATATTTTTTAATTCATCCATAATTTTTATATGAAAGACATTTCTTCCCCTTGTATCAAACATTGCACTTATGATTATAGTAATAGTTTTTGTACTGGGTGCCTAAGATCTAAAGAAGAAATTTCTAAATGGATCTATCTTAGTGAAGAATCAAGATTAGAAATAATGAAATTAATCCCAACAAGAAGAAATAGGCTTGATAATTTATGATTTGGATAAAAAAAATCAAGAATTTCTTTAGAGATAAATCGAGAGATAATTTATGTAAACATTTAAGAACTATAGGCGTAGATGTATCTTTTGCTGAAAGAGGTATCCCAGAAGAAAAACTTTTTAATCCATGGCATAGAAGAAGTTTAGGTGTAATTAATATTAATTCAGATTATCTAATAAGTTACATAAATATTATAAAAAGAGACAGAGGTAAAAATACTCCTCCAAGATGGTGGTATTATTTTGCAATTCCATCAAAAACATCTAAAGATAAAAAAAATTATATTGAAGTGAAATCCAAAAAAAATAAATCCTTTTTTGGTATTGGTAAAGAAAAAAGTTTTGAGTGGCTATCAAATAATAATGGAGAATATCTAGCAAAAAAGTTTACTAATGATTCGGAGATTAATTCTCTTGTAAGTTTAGGAAATATAAGAGTACAAAGTTTGCATGAAAAATTTTCTGGCTACAGCATTGAGCTTGAATTTATTGGAAAAGCCATAAAAAATAGTACACTAGATATTAATCATTGGAATGCATTAAATAAAATAGCAAGACTATTTATTGAAAATAGAATTGATTAGATAATAAATAAATAACAAAAATAAAATTAAATAATGGAGTCTATATTGAATTCAAAGACAGGAAATATTATTAATTCTGTATCACTTATTCTTATGGGGATATGGGGATTTATTGAAGTTTCCTCACCTACTGCATTTATACCCTCTATATTTGGAATCCTCATATTTATTTGCTACCTTCTATCCAGAAAAAATCATAAACTAAACATAATTTTTTCTCATATAGCTATAATCTTGACTGTATTGATTTTAGTTGCGCTTGCTGGAACAAGACTTACTACATCAATTGAAGAAGGAGGTTGGGGTTTATTAAGATTAATTGTGATGCTTGGAACATGCTCATTTTCAATTGTTGTATTTATATATAGTTTTATTCAAGCAAGAAAAAACAAATAGTAGTGATGTATAAAGCTTATATTCTCGCTATTTTATATGGATTTTTAGTAGGTGGCTTTTTTGGATTATGGCTAGGACTTGGAGTTTTTATAGGTGTAATTATTGGTATACTAACTGCTGCATTAACGATTTACTCAGAAAAAATTAGAAAGAAAAATAAAGAATAATAAATATTCAGATATAATTTAAGAGAATACATTATCTTATTTATATTTTCTAATAAAATATAAAATAAACAAAATCAGAATATTAATTATGATAAAAAAAGAAGTTTCCAACTCAGTATTAAGTATATTTCTTTCTTATATTGGAGCTATTATAATTGGAGCTATTATGGGAATAGCTCTATGTAAATTAGTTTGAGAAATAATTTTTATTTAGGTACTTGAGATCTAGAATAATACTATATTTTATAATGTCAGTTTTTGTATTTGCTTTTTTCATTGAGCGAATCATTTTCTAATAAGTTGTTAAGTTAACTAAAAATTCATAAATTCATAACTTTGGTCTCTAAGAACTTTTTGATACTTTTTGATAAAGTTCTTAGAGACCTCATTTTATTTTGGGGTTTTGTTTACCCTAAAGATAAATATAGATATCCAGCGTAAATGGAATAATAATTAGTTATAAATAGAGGCAAAAAATGAAAAATAAAAAAATAGTTGGAGCAATGGTAGCAGTTGCAACTCCTTTTAATGATGATTTTTCTGTAGATTATAGTTCTTTTGAAAAGAATATAAAATTTATGATAAGAAGAGGTTTGAGTGAAGGTAATGCTACTTTATTGATTGGTGGAGCCGGAGGTGAGCACCCTGCTTTGAATGTAGATGAAAGGATAAAACTAATGGAAGTAGCAGTTAATTCTGCTGAAAATAAAATTCCTGTTCTTACATCAATTCAGCATACTGATTGGAGAGAAATAAATAAAATGGCTAGGTCTGCTGAAGAATTAGGTATTTTTGGATGCCAGCTTGGTCCTACTTATTACTATATGCCCACTAGAAATGATGTGCTAGACCTATTTAACAGCGTTTCCGACCACTCTAGAGTCAACCTAATGATTTATCATACTTGGTGGGATGGATTTGTTATGGATTTTGAATTATTAGATAAGTTAATAGAAATACCTAATGTTAATTCAATCAAATGGAGTCATGGTGCTATTGATAAATTTAGAGAAGGACTAACTAGATACTCGAAAGATGTATCTATGATTGATAATTCTGGTAATCATGTTTTAAGTCATATCTATGGAGCATCAGGCTTCATTACTCACCTAAGTAGTTTTTGGCCCGAATACCCAAATTCAATTTGGGAAGCCCTAGAATCAAATAATTATGAAAAAGCTAGAGATTTACTGCTGGGATTTAAGTTTGAATGGATTAATTGGGTAAGAAAGGTAGTCCAGCAAACTGGTGGTGAAGGGCCTTTTATTAAGGTTGCAATGGAACTAGTTGGACTTAAAGCTGGGCCACCAAGACCTCCATCTAGAATACCATCACAAGAACTAATAAATGAGTTAGATAAAATATTATCAAAATATAAGGTTCCAAGAGAAAATTAATATAGTTAATGGATAATATGACAACAGAAAATATTGAAGAATATAGGCATAAACTTAGACATTCAGCTGCTCATTTATTAGCAGAAGCTGTATTAAAAAGACACCCAGAAGCTAAATTGGCCATAGGACCTCCAATAAATGATGGTTTCTTTTATGACTTTGATATAGATAAAACTTTTTCTCCTCAAGATTTAGCAACCATAGAAAGAGATATGAAAAGATCTATAAAAAGGAATACTAAATTTGAGAGAAGAGAAATATCTAAAAATGAAGCGTTAGATATATATAAAAATAATCCCTATAAATTAGAGATCATTAATTCTATGCCTGAGGATGAAGTTATAACTGAATACAGTCATTCTGACGGGAAATTTATAGATTTATGCGAAGGGGGACACGCAGATAAAACTGGAGATATCAAGGCTATAAAACTTTTATCTACTGCTGGTGCATACTGGAGAGGTGATGAGAAAAACAAAATGCTTCAGAGAATTTATGGAACAGCCTGGGAATCAGAGGAGCTACAAAAAGATTATCTAGATAAAAGACAAAAAGCCTTAGAAAGTGATCATAGAAAATTAGGAGTTTCTCTTGATTTATTTTTTCTTGATCCGATAAGTCCCGCAAATCCATTTTTTTTGCCTAATGGAGCATTTGTTTACAATAAATTGATAGAATTTGTAAGAAATCTCTATGAGAAATATGATTATAAAGAAGTTATAACCCCTCAATTATTTTCAACAGATCTTTGGAAACAATCTGGTCATTATGATTTCTATTTAGATAATATGTATATGATGGAGATTGATGATAATGAAGTAGGGATAAAGCCTATGAATTGTCCTGCTCATGCTGTGATTTATAGATCTACATTAAGATCCTATAGAGATCTACCTCTCAGGTTGGCAGATTTTGGTAGATTACACCGATACGAAAGATCAGGAGTAACACATGGATTAACAAGAGTAAGGTCATTTTCACAAGATGATGCTCATATATTTTGTTCTAGGGAAGATGCAGGAAATGAAATCAAAAAATTTCTTGAGATGCTAAGAGAATCATACACAGCTTTTGGATTTGAAGAACCCCGCCTTACTCTTTCACTAAGGCCAGAAAAGAGAGCTGGGGATGATGAAATTTGGGATTTGGCTGAACAGCAATTAAGAGAAGTACTTAGTGAATTTGATGAAAATTTCGAAGAGATTGAGGGAGAAGGAGCCTTTTATGGGCCGAAAATAGATATTTTTATTCCAGACGTTATGGGAAGAGAATGGCAACTAGGAACAGCTCAAATGGATTTCTCATTACCAGAAAGATTTAATTTAGAATTTATAAATAGTAAAGGTGAAAAAGAAAGGCCCGTTGTAATACATAGGGCTATGCTTGGATCAATAGAAAGATTTATTGGTATATTACTTGAACATACCAGTGGAGATCTTCCATTTTGGCTAGCGCCTAATCAAGTAAATATAATCCCTATATCCGAAAAGCATTTAAGTTATGCAAATAAGTTATGTAACGAATTATTAGAAAGAAAATTTAGAGTTTTGGTTGATGATTCTAACGAAAGATTAGGTCAAAAGATAAGAAATAGTGAACTTAAAAAAATTCCTGTGATGATTATAGTTGGAGATAAGGAAATAGAAACAAAATCAGGATCAGTCAGAACAAGGAAATATGGAGATTTAGGAAGTTTAGATAAAAATAAGCTTATAGAAAAGCTCTTAACTTTTTAAAAATTCACTTGTGATAAGTATTTAACTTTGATAACTTCAAAATAAATTATAAAATTATTTTAATTTCAAAATTAAAGGATTATTATGGCTGACAGTGACATATCTCTAAATAGAGGTCTTCAAGGGATATATCTCGATAGAACTAATACGACTTTCATTGATGGAAAAGAAGGTGTCTTGGAGTACAGCGGCTATAATATTCATGACTTAGCTGAAAATTCTACATTTGAAGAAACTTCTTATCTTCTAATGTATGGTAATCTTCCAAACACAACTCAATTGGAAGAATTTGACAAATCTTTAAAATCATACAGGAAATTGCCTCAAAAAACTTACGATATTATTGATATTGTAAAAGATTCTCACCCCATGGATGTATTAAGAACTGCAATATCTTCTTTATCTTCATTTGATGAAGATAGGGATGATTTTTCTGAAGAAGCAACAATCAGAAAAGGAATAAAATTAACCTCTCAGGTACCTATTATAGTCATGGCTCATAATAGAATGAGAAAAGGCTTAGATCCTATTGAATCTTCGGATAATTTATCACATGCCGCCAATTTTCTTTATATGCTTCAAGGTGAAGAGCCAAGTGAGGATACTGCAAGATTGATGGATATAGATTTTGTTGTTCATGCAGACCATGGATGTAATGCATCTGCATTTACCACTAGAGTTGTCACAGGAACAAAAGCAGATTTTTATGGTTCTATCACTGCTGGAATTGCGGCTCTATCTGGGCCTTCCCATGGAGGAGCAGCTGAGGGTGTTATGGAATTAGTAAAAGATGTTGGAACCGCTGATAATGCAGAAAATCATGTTAAAAATCTCTTAGCTAGCAGAGAAAGAGTAATGGGGTTTGGCCATAGAGTTTATAAAGCAGCAGATCCCAGAGCAAAACATTTGAAAGAGGGAGTAAAGAATCTTAGTGAAGAAAAAGGCGAAACTGAATGGTACGATATATTATTAGCTGTTCAAGAAGCAATGACTCCGTATGCTAGAAGAGGAATTCATGCAAATGTAGATTTTTTTGCGGGTGCAGTTTATTATCTTTTGGGTATTCCTAAGGATCTTTTTATACCAATATTTGCAGTTGGTAGAATTCCTGGATGGACAATACAAATTCTGGAACAAATGCGCCATAACATACTTATTCGGCCTTTACTTCAATATACTGGTGAAAGATCAAAAGAGTACATACACATTGATAAAAGGGATTAGTTAGTTATAACTGATAATTTTGTTATAGAAAAAGTCATTAATCATGGCCGAATTTCTTCTAAAGATTTTATAGATTTATGCCTTTACGGAGAAGAAGGTTACTATACTTATCAAAGAAAAAGTAGGAATGTTTACTTTAAAGACTATGCTACCTCTCCTTTGACGCATCCTCTTTTTGGATATTTACTATCTAACCTGATTTCAAATCTAATTGATACTTTCGATAATAAAGAAATAATTAAGATTTCAGAATTTGGTGCAGGTAACGGAACTTTAGCATATGACATAAAAAAATCTCTTGCGTCATTTGGATATAAGAATTTTTCATATGAAGCTTTTGATCGCTCAATCACAGATTCTGTGGAAAAAGTTGATAGATTCGACCCCAAAAAAATAAAAAAAGCTAATCGAATAATAATTTCTAATGAGCTATTTGATGCATTGCCTCATCATATTTTTGAAATAAAAAACAAAAAAATCTTTGAAAAATATGTTGAGTTCAAGAATAATAAACTCATAGAAATATTAGATGAACCTTCTAGTAATTGCAGTTGCATTATTAATAGAATAAATAGATTAAGCAAACCAATAGATAATTGTGTGGGAGAAGTATTTTGTTCAAAAAATTCTATATTTCAATCATTTAAGTCCTTGTGTGAACGAGCTTATATAATATCCATAGATTATGGTTTGAATGAAAAAGATTTGTTTTATAACGGGAAAAAAAAATCTAATGTGAGTGTTATTCACAATCATAGTTTTTATGATAATTATTTTTATAAGCCAGGATACTCAGATATAACCTTTCAGGTAGATATTAATGAGTTACTAAATAACTTCGAAAATATTAATTTTAAAATTAATTATCTTGGGAATCAAAGGGAGTTTTTATTTAACTTAGGTATCGGAGAAATATTAGGGAAACTAAGTTCTTTATCAACTGCTAATGAAGAAATAAACTACAACAGATATGCAATAAATCAATTAATCAAACCAAATGGAATGGGTAATTATTTTGTTACTATTCATTCTAATTTTAATTCTAATTTTAATTTCTTAGATATAAAATATAACAATAAGTTTCTTGAAAAAATCCCATTGATTGAAGAATATCCACAAAGATTTGAATTGCCAGGTGTATATAAAAAAAATACTATTATAAAAGAAGACTGGATATAAATGCTAAAAACAATTTTTCATGACAAGCACGAATTAAGTAATGCAAAAATGGTCGATTTTGAAGGCTGGAATATGCCCATTAGTTATCCATCAGGAATAATTAAAGAAGCAGGCTTCGTTAGAAAAAACTCAGGTTTTTTTGATGTATCTCATATGGGAAGGATAGAAATTTTAGGAGAAGATCGAAATGACTTTATTGAAAAAATATTTCCTATTGATTTAGATTCTCTAGAATTAGGTTCAGCTAAATATACATTATTAATTAATGAAAATAATGAAATTCTAGATGATCTAATTATTTATAATCTTATTGACCGATTTCTAATAGTTATAAATGCTTCAAATACAAATAAAGATTTAGAATGGATCTACTCTAAAATTAAAGGAGATGTCAGAATAAATAACATTACATTAGAATCTGGAATGTTAGCTATTCAGGGTCCCGAGGTAATAAAAAAAATAAGTTCAATTAGTAATTCAATAAAAAACTTAGGTAGATATAAATTTAAGAATATTTCTATTAATGAAAAGAATATATTTGTGGCTAGAACTGGTTACACGGGAGAAGATGGCTTTGAAATAATATTTGATAATTCATCTTCTGACTTTGTATGGGATCTTATGAACAAATTAGATATCCCTCCATGCGGACTTGGTGCAAGAGATTTATTGAGAATAGAAGCAGGATTACATTTATATGGACATGAAATCCAAGAAGATTATAACCCCATTGATATAGGCCTAGAAAGATTACTTGAAACTAAAAATAAAAGCTATGTTAGCTACGAATATATAAATAGTACAGAAATAAAAAATGGAGAAAAGTCCATTGCAGGTTTTTTTGTATTAGATAGAGGCATACCAAGAGAAGGTAATGAAATATTTTATGAAGAAAATATAATTGGAAATATTACCTCTGGAACATATTCACCTACATTAAATAGTTCAATTGCAATAGGAATGATAAATCAGGACTTCAATATTATTAGCAATAAGGTTAGAATTAAAGTAAGAGATAAATTTTTAGAAGCAGAGATTACAAAACTTCCTTTTTACAGGAGAAAGAAAAAATGAGTGAAATTCCTAAATCATTGAAATATTCCAAAGACCATGAATGGATAATTTTAGAAGGTAATATAGCAACAATTGGAATAACTCAACATGCTGCAGAATCCTTAGGTGATATTGTTTATGTTGATATAAATAGTATTGATAAAGAGCTAAAACAATTCGATAAGTTTGGAGAAATTGAATCTGTAAAAGCAGTCTCTGATTTATATGTCCCCATTTCTGGCAAAGTAATTGAAACAAATGCTGAATTAGAATCCAACCCTGAATTTGTTAATGATGATTGCTACGATAAAGGTTGGATTATAAAAGTCCAAATAGAGGATTCAAATGAGTTAAAGAATCTTTTGGATTCAACAGAATACGAAAAAATAATATAATGACTAGCTCACCCTATATACCCTCAACAGATAAAGATAGAGATGAAATGATTAATGCTATTGGTGTTAAGAATTTTGATGAACTTTTATCGGATATTCCAAAAAATTTCCTATTCCCAAAATTAAGACTAAAAAGCAAACTGTCAGAACCAGAGCTAGTCGAATATTTCACAAAAATAGCAAATAATAATGTTGCTTCCAAAATAAAATCGAGCTTTCTAGGAGGAGGATCCTACAATCACTATATTCCTTCTACAGTTAAATCTATGATTCAAAGAGGAGAATTCCTAACAGCTTATACTCCATATCAACCTGAAGCTTCACAAGGTACCTTACAAGTTGGTTTTGAATTTCAAACTATGGTTGC
Organism: Dehalococcoidia bacterium; assembly: GCA_022451965.1. Lineage (NCBI taxonomy): Bacteria > Bacillati > Chloroflexota > Dehalococcoidia > Dehalococcoidia bacterium. Next base: position 32,398 of record JAKUNJ010000001.1, read on the forward strand.
ACAACTATTTGATATGGATGTATGTAACGCCGGAATGTATGATGGCCCAACTGCATTAGCAGAAGCCGCTCTAATGGCTTGCAGAATTAAGAGAAATAATAAAATAGCTGTACATGAAAGCGTTTCAAATAAGCATTTAGAAGTATTGAATTCTTATTCTAAATGGCAAAATATTGAAATAATCAACCTAGAGGAAAAAAATATTTCAAAACAAGAAAATTTAGCATGCCTTCTTGTTCAATCTCCTAGTAAATATGGAGAAATAATCGATGTTCAAAGTCTATCTAATTTGATTCATGAAAAAGAAGGGCTATTGATACAGCACACTTACCCTACTTCTTTAGGACTAATAAAACCACCTGGTGAACTTGATGTAGACATTGCAACTGCAGAAGGTCAATCTCTTGGGGTTTCTTTGTCTTGTGGAGGACCTTACATAGGTCTCTTGACATGTAAGAAAGAATTTATAAGGCAATTGCCTGGAAGAATAATAGGACAAACTTTAGATAAAAATGGAAAAATTTCTTATGCTCTTACTCTTCAAACAAGAGAACAACATATAAGAAGAGAAAATGCAACATCAAACATTTGTACAAGCACTCAACTTATTGGATTAATGGTTGCTGTGTACCTTTCTACTATGGGGCCAGATGGAATAAAACATATTGCAGAAACTTGTTATCATAGAGCCCACTATATGGCGAATAAAATTGATCAAATTGAAGGATTTAAAGTGACTTCAACAAACTTTTTTAATGAATTTGTTATTGAATCAAAATTTTCTATAAAAAAAATAAATGCTTTGCTACTAAAAAATGGTATTGAAGGAGGCATAGATATTTCAAATAGAAATAAAAATCTGATGATGGTTGCCGTTACAGAATTAAACACTCCTTCTCATATTGACGAAGTAATTAATGAATTAGGAGCTTTCATTGAAAAATAAAAATTTACCGTTATTGATGAATCAATCAAAAAAAGGTAGGAAGGCAATATCTCTGCCAGATATAGGAGTTGAAAAATCCTCATTACCAAAGACTAACTTTTTGAGAAAAAACATTACTCTTCCTGAAGTAGGACAATTAGATCTTATAAGATACTTTACTAATTTATCCTCGATGAATTTTTCAATAGATACAAATTTTTATCCCTTGGGATCCTGCACGATGAAGTATAATCCTAAGATCAATGAACAGCTATCTTCCATCCAAGGTTTTTCAAATGCACATCCTAATCAAATAGATGAAAACATCCAAGGCTGTCTAGAAATAATGTATGATCTTCAAAACGAGCTTGGAGAAATAACTGGACTTCCTGGTGTATCTTTGGCCCCATTAGCAGGAGCTCAAGGAGAATATGCAGGCTTACTCATAGCAAGAGAATTTCACAAGCATAATGGAGATCATGAGAAAAACATAGCACTAATTCCAGATTCTGCGCATGGTACTAATCCTGCATCAGCGTCCATGGCTGGGTTAGAGGCTGTTACCATCAAAACAACTCTTGAAGGAGATATAGACTTATCTGATCTAAAAACTAAAGTTAATGATAAAACTGCTGTTTTAATGCTTACTCTTCCTTCAACACTAGGACTCTTTGAACCAAATATAATTGAAATAACAGAAATCATTCATGATAATGGAGGTTTAGTTTATGCTGATGGAGCAAACCTTAATGCCCTATTAGGTATAACCAAATTTGGAGAATTAGGGATCGATATATGTCACTCAAATCTACATAAAACATTTTCTACGCCTCATGGAGGTGGTGGCCCAGGAGCTGGACCAGTAATGGTTACAAAAAAACTTGAATCGTTTTTACCTTATCCTCATGTGAAAAATAATAATAATAACTTTGAAACATATTCACCAAAAAACTCTATTGGAAGATTGAACGGTTTCTTAGGGTCATTTGGAATTATTTTGAGAGCTTATTCTTATATAAGAAGCTTAGGATCAGAAGGTTTAAAAGAAATTTCTGAAAATGCAATAATTAATGCAAATTATATTCAAGAAAAGCTCAAAGGGCACTATGAATTGACTTCATCAAGGTCTTGTATGCACGAAACAGTATTGTCGGCTATTAAACAAAAAGAAAATGGTGTCAAGGCATTAGATATTGCTAAGAAATTGTTAGATGAAGGCTTTCATGCACCAACTATGTATTTCCCACTAATAGTTGAAGAGGCTCTTATGATAGAACCTACAGAAAGTGAATCTAAAGAAACTATTGATCAATTTATAAATTGTATGATTGAGATTAGTGAACTTTCTAAAATTCATCCTGAAGAAATAATTAATGCTCCTATAAATTTACCAGTTGAAAGGTTAGATGAAGCTCTAGCAGCAAGAAATCCTATATTATCTTGGAAGCAATAGAGTGGAAAAATATTGGATAAAAATAAAAAAACTAAATTTTTATTCTATTAAGGTTAGAGCAAATACAGAATGGAAGTTTATGGAGTTTATCAGTGATGATGGAATCTCTGGAATTTCAGAAATAACTGATACTCAACTTAATTCACCTGTTTCAAAATTAGTCGCAGATTTTTCAAACAGACTAAGAGATGAGAAATTAACAAGTGAAGAAGATTTACTAAGATATCTCATAAAAGAAAATAAAAGCTCTAGTACAGACATCATAACAGCTACAGCTTTAAGTGGAATAAGATCTGCTTTTTTAGACATGTTTTCAAAAAGGATGGATCTAAGGCTATTAGAGTATTTGTCTATAAATAGCGAATTAAATAATAATTTTTCTGAAGAAGTAAAACTGTACGCAAATATAAATAGATCTCTTTTACCAAATGACACAGGACCTGTTGATAGATCCCCTGAAAGCTTCTCAAAAAGGGCAGTTGAAATTCAAGATAAAGGATTTGATACCATTAAGTGTGCTCCTTTCGATGAATGTATCTATCCGTTTAATAATGAAGGATTGCCAAATGAATCAATTATTGGATTAGATAGAATTTCAGAAATATCAAATTCTATTTCCAAAGATACTAAATTATTTGTTGATTGCCATTCCAGATTTGATTTGGAATCAAGCTATCATATTCATGATGAGCTAAAAGATAGGAATGTTAGTTGGTTTGAAGAGCCAATGGATCCTGAAAAGTTTCCTGAAGAAACAAAAAAAATCAGAAATTATTCAAAAATTGATTTGGCAGGAGCTGAAATGGCTTACGGTTCTGATTTAATGAGCAAGCTAATTAATGAAGAGGTTTTGGATATAGTAATGCCTGATGTTAAGTTTTGCGGAGGGCCAATTGAGGTTATAAAGTTGTTTTCATCTATACCCAATCCTAGGCAAGCTATATCGATGCATTGTCCATCTGGTCCAATTTCGCTTCTCACATCTGCACATATAACTTCAGTTATAAATTCAAATATACCGCTGGAACATGCTGTAGAAGAAGTTGTTTGGAGAAAAGATCTAATTTACCCTAATGAAAAAATAATAAATGGTCATATTCAAATTCCTAAAGAAAAAGGAATAGGTGCAATACTGAATTTAGAAATGATAATTAAGAATGGTAAAGTTTGGGAAGAATAAAAATATTTATATATTAAGCTTTTTCTTTCTTATTCTAGACGAAATAAACAGGTAAATAATTCCACCAAAAAAAATAAATTGTATTATCAAAAACGCATATGAAAAATCACTATTACCAATAGTTCTATTTCTCTCAAAAATTTCTATTTGCTCAGAGATAATTGTTTTTTTCTGTCCATCATTTATTTCAAAATCTAATAACCAAAAACCTTTTTTTTCTAATCTTAAGATTGACTGATAATTACCTTCCATAATTGAAGTAGATAAAGCTGGAGAAAATTGTTTCTTCTCGTCAAATAGCGGTGTTGCAAAAACATCAATTTTTAAGTCTTTAACTGGATTTTTTGTTCCTTTTTCTAAAACTTCTATAGAAAAAATCTGTTGACCAACAACTGGCCTAATAGGAGATAGAAATATATTAACTGTATAATCATCTATGTTTTGTGTAAGAAAGTCTCCATACTGTGAATATCCTTCTCCTTGAGCTAAGATTTTTGATGGCAAAAGAGAATATAGGGAGACCAAAGAAATAAATATAGCTAAAAACAAATTAAGTTCTATCTTCATAATTAAATGATACATTATGAAGATAAAATATTGTAAAAGTTATCTCCTAATTCTTCCAGAAATATCTCCATTTGAAACGGCTTGAATTTCTTCAATAGTAGCAAGATTATAATCACCGTGAAAAGTATGAGCTAAAGCGGAAGCAGCAACAGCAAAATTCAATGTTTCTTGATTAGATAAATCATTCATAATACCATATATTAATCCTGCAGAAAAAGCATCTCCAGCTCCAACTCTGTCAACTATTTGTATTTCATATTTTTTAGATCTGACAATATTACCTTTTGAGTAAAAAATACCTGCCCAGTCATTATGATCTGCAGAAAAACTTTCTCTTAATGAAAGACCTACATGCTTGAAATCATATTTTCTAGCCATACTCTCTATCATCTCCTCATAAGAAGTTTGATTTTCATCTTTTGTTTTTTCTCCTAACATTATTTCTGGGTCTTTTTTACCTCCAATTAATATATCTACTTTATCCATAAGAGGAATCATTGTCTTTTGAGCTTCTTCAGGGGTCCATAAGTTAGAGCGATAATTTAGATCACAAGATATCATTATTTTTCTCTTAGTAGCTTCATTTATTGCAACTTCAGTTAATTTTTTAGCACTATTTGATAAAGAAGGAGTAATTCCAGAAAAATGAAACAGCTTACAATCATTAAATATTTCTTCCCAATTAAAAAAGTCTGGCTTTATACTGGAGAAAGAAGAATCTTTTCTGTCATAGACTATATTTGAAGCTCTCATTGAAGCTCCATTTTCTAAATAATATACAGCTAATCTTTCGCCAGATTTTATTATATAGTCGGTATTAACTCCAAATTGCCTTACATGATTTATACATGCATGACCGATAGGATTATCAGGTACAGAAGTAATAAAAAAAGTATTTTCATTAAAATGAGCAAGAGAAACAGCTACATTACATTCAGATCCAGCATAAGTGATTTCAAAGTTTTTCGATTGCGAAAATCTTTCCTTGTTGATCGTAGTTAGCCTGAGTAAAATTTCTCCAAATGTAACTATTTTATTCATTTCTTTAAAAAAACCCTTTTTATTTCTGTATTTATTCAAATATACAATTATGATTTGAAAAATAAAATACATATTCTTTCATAAAAAAAATTTGTCAATAAATTTAGAAAAACGAATAAGCCCAGATAAGAAGGGAATAACTTTAGCATTTATATTGTCAATACTTTGGTCAGGTAACCCTATATCTATAAAAGTTGGACTAGAAGATGCACCTCCCTTAAGGCTTGGATGGATGAGATTTGTACTTGGAGGAATAGTAGCAATATTATGGTCTTTATATAACAAGGAGACTGTAAAGTTCAAAAAAAGTGATGTTATCCCATTGATTGGAACAGGATTATTATTTTCAGTACAGTTAGGATTTATGAATATTGGTCAAAATTATACCTCAGGGGGTCATGGTGTAATTATGATTACAACCTTTCCATTGTGGGCATCGATTTTTTCTCATTTATTTATTCCAAACGATAAATTAACTAGATTTAAGATTTTTGGAATGATTATTGCTTATATAGGGGTAATAATTCTTTTTTGGGAGTCAATTTCAAACTCAAGTAATAATTATCTAATTGGAGATCTTCTAATGTTAACTTCGGCAATGTTACTTGGGGCAAGACAAATTTATATTTCACAAATATCACAAGGCTTAAATCAGGCAGAAATTAAGATTTTATATACCCAAGCCTTCGTTGGAACCTTTACTTTTTTTATTTTTTCTCAACTATTTGAAAATTCAAATTTCTCGATTTCATATAACCTTGTAATTGCCCTACTCTATCAAGGAGTTATTATTGCAGGTTTCGGATTTATAGGACAAACATGGCTTATGAAAAAATATTTGCCTTCAAGAATATTGATTATTAATATTTCTCAACCTGTTTTCGGTGTTATATTAGCTTGGGTCGTTTTAGGTGAAATTCCTGGATTTGAACTTGTTTTTGCAACTATCTTTGTTTTATCAGGTTCTTATTTAGCTTTTAAAAATAGACAGTAATGTAGAAATATTATGATCAGATTATCTAAAATATAAATATGAAAGAGATTTCTAAAAAAATTAAGCTTGCATCTAATCCAAGATTTTCAGGCCCTAAAGTACAAAATAAAATCTTATGCATTCCAGAACATTGTGGTTATTTTTATGCTTGTTTTATAAGCACCAAACGTCCAAACAAAGTTGAAGAGAGAAAATGCTTACGATTTCAATCAGAAAAAAGAAAACCAAAATTAAAATTATCTATTTATTCGCAAAAAATATTAAGTAGTTATTAAAGATTTTTCCCTATGATTTTTTTTGATATCAAGTCTTCTATATATGAATCCTCATAGCCAATTGAACTAAGAACTTCTTTTGTATTTTCACCTAATAAAGGAGCACTAGATAATTTTGCATTACCTGTGGATACATTAAATATCGGACCACTCGATCTAACTTTTCCTCCTGTTTTATGATCAAGCTCAATAACATATTTATTTTTTATAGCTTGCTTATTATCAAGTAACTCTTCTGTGAATTGCATGGGCTCACAAGGTATATCATGGGACCTTAAAAACTTAATCCATTCATCTGTATTTTTTTTAAGAAATTTTGACTCCATTTTAGATTCAAATTCTTTTCCAATTTTTAGCAGCTCTTCTTCTGAAAACTTTTTTGAAAGATCGAATCTAACGTCTTCTAGATCAAATAAACTACTTATTCTTTTTCTAGCATGCATAGCCAAACACCCAAGAGCTAAAGCACCATTTTTAGTTTTATAAGCTCTATAATATTGGGCTATTTGAGGCGCTCCAGCTTGGGAAATATAGTCTTCTTGTATATCTTCAAAAGGTGTTTCATTTTTTATCATGTTATCTTTTTTATTTTCTAGCCATTTCTGTGCAGGGCTTAAATCGTTTTCTATTTCAGCAACTTGCATGGCTTGCATCGATAATGCTTGAGCTAGCAAGCTTGTTTGTAATAAGACTCCTTGACCAGTTAATCTAGCTTGATGAACACCAGAAACAACTCCTAGTGCCATTGCATAACCTGTAGAATAATCAATGTATGAAGATGATTTTACTGCACTTGGTGCTCCATGATAAATTTTGTTTTCCGTCGACATAATTCCTGTGTATGCTTGCATAATTAGATCAAAACCTGGTTCTGCTGCCTTATCACCTAAAGAGCCGTATGCTGTTGATTCTACATACACTAATTTTGGATTTATTTTAGATAGAGATCTATAATCATACTTTAACTTTTCTGAGGTATCTTTTCTGTTATTAGATATAACAGCATCCGCTTCGGAAACTAAACGGTGGCAAACTTCCTGCCCTTCTTCTGACTTTAAATCTATGCATACACTCTTTTTCCCTCTATTCAGTGCAATAAATAGCCTGCTTTCTCCAGGTGGTACAGAAGGGGAAGCATGTCTCCAAGGCTCTCCCATAGGTGGTTCAATCTTAATTACATTTGCCCCTAAATCAGAAAGAAGTTGACCTGCTGTGGGCCCAGCAACAAAATTTCCAAACTCTAAAACAGTTATATCTGATAGCGGACCATTAGATTTCATTTTCATATTTCCTATAAATAATTTTATAGAATTATACTAAAAATTTATAATGATTCCATTTTTTTTGATACTGTTTCTAGATCTTTATCGCCTCGACCAGAGAGTAAAAAAAGAATTGTCTGTTCTTTAGGTATTTCTTTTGACCAATTTGTCAAAAATCCTAGAGCGTGAGCTGGCTCTAAAGCAGGAATTATTCCTTCCTCTACTGACAATAACTTAAAGCCTTTCAAAGCTTCAGTATCAGTAGCAGAGTAATATTGTGCTCTTTCAATATCTTTAAGGTTTGAATGCTCAGGGCCAACACCTGGATAATCAAGACCTGCTGAAATTGAGTGCGCCTCCTGAATTTGTCCAAATTTATCTTGCAATACATAGCTTAGGGATCCATGTAATATTCCAGGAGTTCCTTTAGTTAAGGTTGCAGCATGTTTTTGGGTGTCTATACCTTCTCCACTCGCCTCTATCCCTATGAGTGATACATCTAAATCATCTATAAAAGCGGAGAAAATTCCAATTGCATTAGAACCTCCCCCAACACAAGCTAAAACATAATTAGGAAGGCTTCCTGTTTTTTCTATAATTTGTTTTCTAGATTCAATGCCTATAATAGACTGAAATTCTCTAACAATATATGGGTATGGATGAGGCCCTACTGCACTTCCAATAATATAATATGTACTTTCCACATTAGTGACCCAATCTCTAATCGCTTCATTTACAGCATCTTTTAATGTTTTAGAACCAGAGGTAACAGGTACAACTTTTGCTCCAAGCATTTCCATTCTATAAATATTAGGAGCTTGTCTTTTAATATCTTCTTCACCCATATATACAATACATTCAAGGTTTAGCATCGAACAGGCTGTGGCTGTGGCAACTCCGTGTTGACCAGCACCTGTTTCTGCAATTATTCTTTTTTTCCCGATTCTTTTTGCAAGCAAGGCTTGGCCAATTGCATTATTAATTTTATGAGCACCTGTATGAGCTAAATCTTCTCTTTTAATCCAAATTTTTTGGTTTAGCTTTTCTGATAAGTTTTTTGCGTAATATAATGGAGTAGGCCTACCAATAAAGTCATTTTGTAAGTCGGTTAGTTCCTCCCAAAAAGAATTGTCTTTAGAATATTTTTCATAAGCTTCTTCAATTTCTTTGAGTGAAGACATTAGTGTTTCTGGCACAAACTTACCACCAAATTTACCAAATCTTCCATTGATGGACGGTTTATTTATATTTTTTGAAGTCATAATTTTAATTCTTTATACTTTCAGGATATCAAACTAATAAATTAATTTTTATAGATTTATTTTTGATAAATCGAAATTTCCAAAATAAGGTAGTGCATCTATTGGATTCTTTCCATCAAATTGAATTTTATTAATAATTATTTTTGTAGTTTTAGTATCTACTAGAATACTACTCTTCAATTTACTAATTTTTCCACTAAACTCAGATAAATAATCAGTTACTTTCATATCCAAAATCTTAAATCTTTTATTGTTATGAAAAGAATATACTTGAGGCCAACTATAGAAAGCTCTAAATTTAGCCTCTATTTTTTCAGCGCTATCTTGCCAATCTATATGGCCCTCATGTTTTTTTATAATTTTGGTATATGATGCTTGTTTATCTTCTTGTTTTTTTATGTTTTGGTTCTTTACCAAATTTTCTATAGCCGAATTAATGCCTTTTGATGATTCGTAAAGAAGAATATTTAATAAATCTTCATATTTTTCATTTTTATTCAATTTTATAGGTTGGCTTCTATATAATATATCGCCTGTATCAATGCCTTTATCCATTTTTATGATTGAATATCCTGATTCCTTATCAAGATTTAGTATAGAGCTTTGAATAGGTGATGGTCCTCTATATTTAGGTAACAAAGATGGATGAATATTTATGGATCCAAATTTAGGAATATTAATGATTTTTTCAGGTAATATAGAGCCATATGCACATACAAGAAAAATATCAGGATTAAGTTTTCTTAATTCACTTGAAAAACTTTCATCAATTTTGGTTGGATCAAAATAAGGAATATTTTTCTGATTTGAAAATCTTTTCAATTCAGATTCTTTGAATTTTCTTCTTTTTGTTTTTTTTGGAACTTTTTTTGACACTATTCCTATAATTCTGTGATTTGTAATAACAGAATCTAAAATAGGCTTAATTGATGGAGGCGTTCCAAAAAAAACAATGTTCATAAATCATTAATAATTATATTTAACTCTTATTATTATAATGGCGCTAATGTCTCAATAATTAATATCTCAAATTGAGAATTACTATTTTTATTCAAATTCTTTTGTTTTTGCTAAAAACTCATCAATTATATGAATTTAAAAGGCTTTTATTTAAAATAATTAATGAATATTATTTCTTTTATGCGGACTTTAATCTTCATTTCTTGATTTAGGTTTTATATAAATTTTTTTTCAAAAAATACTTCGTCGCAGATGGTCGCTACTTACAAAAATTTATTTGTATTTAATTTGTTCTTAAGGGGTTTATGCTGGATAATATATTGGCGAATAAAGTATGGTCTGCCTCATTAGGATACCTTGAGATGGTAGTCCCTGAAACTACGTATAAAACTTGGTTAGAAAATACAGAGGGAGTTTCTATCTCTGGAGACTTATTAGTGGTTTCTACTCAAAGTATATTTGCTATTGAAATGCTATCTCAGAGATTAAATAAAACTATTAAGGATGCAATTTATCAAACAAGTAATAAAAATTATCAAATCCAATACACCTTGAGTGGAGATGAGAAAAATAACAGATCTAAGACAACTCAAGGTGCAATTGAGGGAAGTTGGATAAACCCTAGATTTGATTTTAAGTCTTTCATAACCGGAAGCTCCAACTATTTAGCTTATGCTGCTGCTAAAAAAATATGTGAATTACCAGGAGAGATCTACAATCCTTTATACTTATATAGTGAATGGGGTCTTGGTAAAACTCACTTGATACAATCTATTGCTAAAACCTTAAAGACAAAAGGACTCAAGGTGTTATCAGTTTCAGGAGAAACTTTTGTTAATGAATTCGTAAAATCAATTAAAAACAAATCTCCACAAAAAATGAATAAGTATAGAGAGGCAGATGTTTTCATTCTTGATGATATAGACTTCTTTGTAGGGAAAAAACAAACCATTGAATTATTTATTCACATAATAAATCAACTATCAATATCAGGGAAACAAATAGTTGTCACCTCATATAACCATCCAAGCAAACTAGATGTATCAAAGAGACTAACCTCCATATTGAAATCAGGCCTTATAGTAAAAATACAAACACCTGACAAAGAAACCTCTAAAAAATACATTACTAAATCTTTCAAAAAGAACGGTGTGAATATTTCTGAAGAATTAATTGATTTTATAGGTAGTAAAAAATATGATTCTTTCTCTGAAATTGAAGGAATTATTAAGTCACTTGTAGCGCATTCTGATTTATTAAATACAGAAATTACCGAAAGTATGGTTAGAAGCATTCTTCATGACTATAAGCTTGAAAATATTAAAGATATTAATATTTCTAAAGAGAAAATATTTGGTCTTATAAAATATATGTTTGGGATAACTGAGAGAGAAATAATTGGAAGAAAAACTGATAAAAAAACAAGCTTTGCAAGGCAAGTGGCAGCATATTTATTGATTGAAAAGTCAAATTTTTCTATGGCTCAGGCAGGAAAAGTCTTAGGTAATCGTAATCACTCGACCATTATATATTCTGTAAACAAAATTAAGAAAATTATGTTGAAAGATGTTGAACTTAAGCAAGAAATAGAGAAATCTTTAATTCAAAATTAATTTCTAAAAGTTTTTCCAACTCTTTCAACAAATTTATAAACAGTTTTGAACAAATAATTTTATACTTAATATAAATGGGTTCATAAACAATTTGAACACACTTAATTAATACAATTAAATTTAAATATATGTATATAGATAAAGTAATAATAAATATTAAATCTGGTGATGGAGGAAAAGGTTCCATAAGTTTTAATCAAGATTCAAAAAACTCTAGAGGTGGACCTGATGGTGGAAACGGAGGAAAAGGTGGAAGTATTTGGATTATGTGTGATAAAAACATGTCTTCCTTAAATTCCTTTAGACATTCTAAATTTTTCAATGCTGAAAACGGAGGAAATGGTTCAGATCAAAAAAAAACTGGTTTGAACGGTAAAGATCTATTTATAAAAGTACCAGATGGGACCCTTATTCGTGATGTAAAAAAAGAAAAAAATCTTATAGCAGTAATTACTACTGAATCTGAGCCCATAGAGCTATTCAAAGGAGGAAAAGGTGGAAGAGGAAATGTTGCTTTTGTAACCTCTAAAAATAAAGAACCACTTCTTGCAGAAGCAGGAGAAAAAGGTTCAAACTATCAACTTGAATTAGATTTGAGGTTTTTTTCAAATGTGTGCCTTATAGGTCGACCAAATTCAGGAAAATCAAACATTATTCGAAATATATCAAATGCAAAGGTAGAGGTAGCTGAATATCCTTTTACTACAAAACAACCAGTATTGGCTTCAATTAGTAGAGGTTTTAAAAATATTAAAATAGCAGAAATACCTGGCCTTGTTTCTCATAATGAAAAAAATTTAGCATCAGGAAATAACTATCTTAAGCATTTGCTAAGAACCAATACCATAGTCATGGTTATTGATATAAATAATGATATTTTGAAGGAAATAAAATTTTTATTGGATATAGTCAATAATTTTAACCCAATATTGTCTAAAAAAAATATAGGGTTGATAATATCAAAGTATGATTCAAAGTCCAAACTAAATATCTCTCAATTATTATCAGAAATAATCAATAATTTTAATTTCTTCAAGAATAAGATTTTTTTATTATCTAAGAGTTTTGATAAACAAACCGAAGAATTTTTAGCTTTTGCATATAATTCAATTAACAGTTCTGAAAATAAATTTGATATCGATTTGCCAATTATTAGTCTTAAAAAAAATAATGATAAAAGGGTTGTTTATGATGGAGATTCTTTTATTATAAAAGACAAACAATTTGTTCAACTAGCAGAAGGATCTAACCTTAACAATTGGAAAACGCTTATCCAATTTCAATATAAATTAAAATCATCGAAGATCTCCAAAGAACTCGAAAATATTGGTATAAAAAGAGGTGATACCTTAAAAATAGGAGAATATTCATTCAACTGGGAAGAGTAATATGCTAAAAAGTATATTTTTTGGAGGAACATTTGACCCTGTTCACAATGGACATATAGAAGTAATAAAATACATAAAAAATAATTTTAAGTTTAAAAAAATATTTATAGCTCCAGCTGGTAACCAATATATGAAAATTGTTCCCCCAATAGCCACTCCAATTCAAAGATATGAGATGTGTAAACTAGCATTTGCTGATAACGATATTGAATTAGTTGATTATGAAATCAATAAATTATCTCCAAGTTATACTATTGATACTCTAAATTATATAAATAAAAATTATCCAGATTCTAATATCTCTAGTATAGTATTAGGTTCTGATGCATTCGAAGAAATAAATTTATGGAAGAAGGGTTCTTATCTATTAAGTAAATATAAATTCATCGTTTTCTCTAGAAATGACTTATACCAAACCTCTAAAGAAAATGTAAATATAGTAAAAAAATTATCTAATTTGAACTCTTCTGATATTAGAAAAAAAATAAAAGAAAATAAATCTGTTTTATCTTTTACACCGATTGAAATACAAGAATATATAAAGGAAAATAATTTATATAGATGATGGATAATAATATAAAAAAAAGATTACTGAAACGAGCAATTGAATTAAAAGCTATTGAATATGGTGAATTTACTTTGGCAAGTGGAATGAAGTCTAATTTTTATTTCGACGGAAGATTACTTTCCTTAGATCCAGAAAGTTCTAGCATTATTTCTGATTGGGTTCTTGGAAAGCTTATGGAGCTACAAGTAAACTATATTGGAGGTCCAGCAGTGGCTGCTGTCCCAATTATCGGATCTACAGTATATAACGCTTTTATTAAAGGTTATTCTCTTTCAGGTTTTTTTATAAGATCAGAAAGAAAAGATCATGGTCTTCAAAAAAAAATTGAAGGGAATCTTCCAAATAATTCATCAGTTGTTATCATTGATGACACCATGTCAACTGGAGGCTCTTTAATAGATTCAATGAATGCAGTAAAAGAAAATAATTGTGAAATCTTACAGGTTTTGACCGTTCTAGATAGGAAGCTTGGTGGTTCAGAAAAACTTCTAAGTTTAGGCTATAATTATTCTACTATTTTAGAGGTTAATTCATCAGGAGAAATAATTTGAAGACAGAAAGAGAAATTTTTATAAAATCTATTCAATCTCTTGCAGAAAGTGTATATGATTTTCATGATAGGTGGAATTTAATAAATTATAATAAGCCTTCTCATGAAGCAATGAAAGAAAGAAAAGAATTACTTGCCGAAGAAGTAAGTGAACTAAATCAAGAAATTGATAAAACTGATGAATTAAAATCAATAAAATTGCTTTGTAGAGAAGCCGCAGATGTTCTTTATGTTTCAGTGGGACATTTACTTGCTCTCGGAAAAGATGGTCTTGAAGCTATAGACCAGGTTTCACAAAAAAATAATAAGAAAACAAGCAAAACTCATTTTTTTGATAAAAAGGTAAAAAAGGTAAAAAAGCTAAATATCTAAGTTTTTTACCTCTAAGGCATTGGATTTTATAAAATCTCTTCTAGGTTCAACATCGTCACCCATTAATGTTCTAAAGATATCGTCTGCAGATATTGCATCATCTGCAGAAACTCTTAGCATTACCCTATTTTCTGGGTCCATAGTTGTATCCCACAGTTGATCTGGGTTCATTTCTCCTAACCCCTTATATCTTTGAATATTGAAACCAGATTTATCTGCGTTATTTTCAAGTGAAGATATAACTTGACTCCATTCTAGATTTTCTTCAATTACCTCGTCATTTTTCTTTATAGAAAAATGGCCTTTCAAAAATTTTTTTATTTCTGGGTATATTTTTTGAGCTTTTATAATTGATGGATGATTATTTGCTGTAATAGATTCATTGATTTTCTTTATTTCATTATCATCATCAATTATTTCTGAATCAAACAAGTCTGGTTGTATATTTTCTGCTTCATCTTTAGATTCATTTTTATAGGTATCTAAATTTTTTGATGCTAAACTTAAAAATTCTTCATCACTTAGGTTTAGTATCCTAGCTATTTCATTTGATTCACTGAAAGATTTTATATCTGAAATAAATTTACCTATAGAAGCGCCTTTAATTTCTTTATTACCTTCAGAATGTACTATGGAAAAGTTATTATAAATTTTTTCAGATATCCACTTATTTAAATCATTATCTGAATAAATCCACTTACTACTTCTACCTCTTGAAACCTTATATAAAGGAGGCTGCGCAATGTAGAGATTACCTGCTCCAATTAATTCAGGCATATTTCTATAAAAGAATGTAAGCAAAAGAGTCCTTATATGAGCTCCATCAACATCAGCATCTGTCATGATAATAATCCTATGATATCTTAGTTTTTCATGATTAAAATCCTCTCCTAATCCTGTTCCTATAGCTGTAATTAAAGCCACAATTTCTTCGTGAAGTAGCATTTTTTCAGGCCTAGCTTTTTCGACATTTAATATTTTTCCTCTTAGAGGGAGAATAGCTTGGAAATTTCTATCTCTTCCTTGCTTTGCTGACCCTCCAGCAGAATCTCCTTCAACGATATATAATTCAGACTTACTGGGATCTTTTTCAGAACAATCAGCAAGTTTTCCGGGAAGAGAGCCCCCATCAAGAGCGTTTTTTCTAATTATTAGATCTCTAGCTTTCTTTGCAGCTTCTCTTGCTCTTGCAGAAGTTAATGACTTATTAAGGATTTTTTTTGCATCCTCTGGATTGTCTTCTACAAATTCACTTAGTCTTCTTCCTATTATTTGTTCGACAGCCCCTTTGACTTCAGGATTACCAAGCCTTCCTTTAGTTTGACCTTCGAACTGAGGATCTTTTACTTTTACTGAAACTACACACATCAGGCCTTCTCTTACATCTTCACCGGATAATGATTGGATATCTTCTTTAAAAAAACCTTGTTTTTTACCATAATCATTGATGACTCTGGTTAAGGCTGATCTAAAACCTGTTACGTGAGTCCCACCATCCGCAGTTCTTATACAATTTGCAAAAGAAAGGGTGTTATCTATAAAAGATTCATTATATTGAATAGCTGTTTCAACTACTACATCTTCAATTACTTCATTGGCGTACATTATATTTTCATGAATTGAATTTCTTTTTTTATTTAAATTTCTTACAAAACTTTGTACCCCTCCTTCAAACTTAAAAGCAACCTGATTATGGGGCCATAAGTCTTCGTGATAATTTGAAATAAATTGAATATTTAGGCCTTGATTTAAGTATGCCATTTCTCTGAATCTAGTAGTAATTGCTTCATATGAGTAATCTATATCAGGAAAAATTTCTTGATCTGGCAACCATGTTACGGATGTTCCTGTACCTTTTAAATCTTCATCTGTTTGAGCCCTATTCTCAAGAGGTCCATCAGGCTTCCCTTTAGTGTAAGACTGGCTCCAAACTTTTTCATCTCTCCTCACTTCAACCTTTAGCCATGAAGAAAGTGCATTTACTACAGATGCACCTACTCCGTGCAATCCTCCTGAAACTTGATATCCTTTACCTCCAAATTTTCCTCCTGCATGAAGCGTAGTCATAACTGTTTCAACAGCCGAGATTCCTGTTTTTTTATGTTTATCTACAGGAATTCCTCTTCCATCATCTATCACAGTAACTGATTTATCTTTATTTAAAATAACAATGATTTTTGACGCAAATCCAGCCATTGCTTCATCTACTCCATTATCAACAATTTCATGAATAAGATGTTGAACTCCCTCTAAACCTGTAGTTCCAATATACATTCCGGGCCTTTTTCTTACTGCCTCAAGTCCCTCCATAACGGTTATATCTTCAGCGCTGTAATCTTTAGAACCCTTATGATTATTATTTACATTTTTTTTAGCCATTCTTAAAATCTTTTCTCGCGCGCGCGCGTTTATTTTAGATAGTAATCCAAGATACTATGCCTAAATACTATATTATAGAAAAGAAAATATATAGTGAGATGACTTAAATTTCAAATTTAGATGAAATTTTGAACTAAAAATTTTTTTTATAAAAAAACAGTTTATAAACTTGACTTAATTATTTCCCAAGATGAAGATATTTCCCAAGAGATTAAAAATTATTAGGAATATTCATAAAATGGAAATAACCAAGGAAATTCAAAAGCTAATGCTTGAAAGAATGTGGACAATTAGATCTTTTGAAGAAAAAGTAATTGAAGTTCATGAAGCAGGAGAGTTTGTTGGCCCAGCACATCCTTATATTGGTGAAGAAGCAGTTGCTGTAGGCGTATGTTTGGCATTGAAAGATACTGATTATATTGCTGGCAATCATAGATCTCATGGTCATCCACTTGCTAAGGGCGGGAGCATAAAAAAAGCTATGGCTGAAATTTATGGAAGAGTAGATGGCTACTGTAAAGGAAAAGGCGGCTCAATGCATCTGGCAGACTTTTCTGTAGGTATACTAGGAGAGTCAGGAATAGTTGGTTCTTCTGTTCCTGTTGCTACTGGAGCTGGCTTAGCTTCTAAAATGGGGAAAAAAGATTTTGTTTCGGTTGTTTTTTTTGGAGACGGCGCTTCTAATCAGGGGGCTTGTCACGAATCAATGAATCTCGCTTCTATCTGGAAGCTTCCAGTCATATTTGTTTGTGAAAATAATCAATATGCCATAACCAATTCATATGAAAATTCAGTAGCTGTGGATAATGTTTCGGATAGGGCAGTTGCTTATAATATGCCAGGAATTTTAGTCGATGGGCAAAATGTTGAAGCCATGTATGAGGCAACATCAGAAGCTGTTAAGAGAGCAAGAAACGGAGAAGGGCCTACTCTCATAGAAGGTTTGACATATCGTTTCGAAGAGCATTCTCTTGGCTTGGGAAAGATCAGAAGAGGAGAGTATAGAGACAAGTCAGAAATAGATAAATGGAGAGAAAGAGACCCTATAGATATTCTTACAAAAAAATTAATAGACAGAGGAATTCTTACTAACGAAGATTGTAAAAAGATTGAAAATAATTCTAGGTTAGAGATAGAAGAGGCAGTTAACTTTGCAAGAAAAAGTGAATTTCCTGGACCAGATGATTTATTCGAAGGAATGTGGGCAAATCCTATACCAAAACCTTAATTAAACGGAGTAATTTAATGGCAGAAAAATTATTTGCTGATGCTATAAATGAAGCTATAGCTGAAGAAATGAGAAGAGACCCTAATGTATTTATTATGGGAGAAGATATAAGATTATCTATTTATGGAGCTACCAAAAATTTATATAAAGAATTTGGAGAGGAAAGGGTTTTAGATACGCCTTTGTCTGAAAATGGTTTTTTTGGAGCAGCAATAGGTGCTTCATTAGTTGGCATGAGGCCTATCGTAGAAACAGTAACTAGCTTTATGTGGGTGGCAATGGATCAATTAATATCACAAGCTGCAAAAATGAGATATATGTTTGGAGGCCAAGCAACATTACCGGTTGTTTATAGAGCATCAATGGCTTATGGTGCAGGTTCGGCTGCTCATCATTCTGATAGAAACTATCCAATGTTTATGAATATGCCAGGAGTAAAGATCGTTGTTCCAGCGACATCTGCTGATGCTAAAGGGCTACTAAAGACTGCTATCAGAGACGATGATCCTGTAATAATTTTTGAAGATACAAACTTAATGGGAACTAGAGGAGATGTAACAGAAGAAGAAATACCATTTGGTAAAGCTGAGATATTAAAAAAAGGTAATGATTGTACAATAGTAGGAATAGCTGGTTCGGTAAAGCTTGCATTAGAAGCAGCTAATAAACTGGAAAAAGAAGGAATATCTTGTGAAGTAATAAATCCAAGAACCTTAGTTCCTTTGGATAAACAATTAATTTTATCTTCAGTTGAAAAAACAGGTCGGCTGGTAATTGCTGATCCTGCACATAAAGTATGCTCAGCTGCTTCTGAAATTTCTTCAATTATTGCTGAAGAAGGGTTTTGGTTTTTACAGTCTCCAATTATAAAAGTAGCTTCTGAACAAGTTCACATACCTTATGCCCAGACTCTAGAGGCATTAGTTTATCCTAATATTGAAAAAATTTCAAAAGCCGTTAAAGAAACAATGGAAATAGAATAAATGATAAAAGCTCTAACATTTGATTTGTTTGGCACTATTTTAGATTTAGAAAAAAGTACTTATCCGTCTATAAAAAATATTTTAGATAATAATAAATCTTCAGTAACCCCTCAAGAATTTTGGGCCTTCTTACGTCACAGACAAAGAATAGAACAATATCAAGATAATATTCTTGATCTTGGTCACAGCGGTTATCTTATAACTGTCAAAAATGCATTTAAGTATACTTCTAGAAAATTTAATATGGAGCCGTCATTAAGTGAGTTAGAATTATGGGATGATAATTGGCAGAATTTAATTCCATTTGATGATATTTCTGAAAATCTAAAGTTATTGAAAAAAAATTTTTCCTTAATTGCTTTATCTAATGGTAATAAGTCATTCTTAGACCATTTGGCAAAAAATAGAATTCAGTTTGATTTTGATAATATTATATCTGTTGAAGATGTCGGAGCCTTTAAGCCTTTTTCAGGAGTGTATAGAAAAGCTTCTTTAATTTCAGGATATAATTTATCAGAGATATTAATGGTATCTGCTAATTCATTTGATGTTATGGGAGCAAAAAGCTGTGGAATGATAGGAGCTTATATTGACAGATATAATTTGCCTTATGAAGAATGCCATAAAATGTTAAAACCAGATGTTATAGTAAGAGATTTCAATCAACTTTTTGAAAAACTTGACAATCAAGGAGTTATAAATGCCTAAAGAAATAAAACTTCCTCAGTGGGGGATGAATATGAATGATGGAACTGTAGTGAAGTGGTTAAAATCAATAGGAGAAGATGTCTCAAAAGGTGATGATCTTGTAGAAATAGAATCAACAAAAGTAAATGCAGCAGTAGAAGCTACTGAGGCTGGTAAACTGGGCAGAATAGATATAAAAGAAGGAGATTTAGTTCCTGTTGGAACTGTTTTGGGAATGATTTTATTAGAAGGTGAGTCTGAAAGTGATATACCAGATAAATTAATAGATAATAAAGAGGAAAATAATGAAATAAAACCAAAAGAAAATATTATTTTAAACAAAAAAGTAATAGCTTCACCTAGAGCAAGGAGCTTGGCTAAAAAGCTAGAAATAGATATCTCAGATCTACTAGGTACTGGTCCATCTGGAAGAATAACTGAAGAAGATGTGCGTTTATTTTCAGAAAATTTAAATATTTCAGACAAAACAATTTATTCCATCAAAGAGTCCATTCCTAGCACTGGAATTAGGCAAATTATTGCAAAAAGAATGTTTGAAAGTGCTCAAAATCCTCAAGTAACCTTAAATACAGTTGCCTGTGTAGATAGTTTGTTTGAATTACAAAAAACCTTGATATCAAACTGGAGAAGAGAAAAAATAAGACCCCAGGTGAATGACATATTATTAAAAATAGTTTCAGACACATTAATAACTAACCCAAAACTAAACGCTCACTATAACAATCAATCTTTGGACTTGATAGAAAATATAAATTTGGGTGTGGCTATGGCAGTTAAAGATGGTCTTGTAGTCCCAGTTATAGTAGATTCACAAAAAAAAGATTTTCTTGAAATAAGTAAAGAAATCAGAACTTTTTCTAAAAAGATCAAAAGTAATCAACTTTTACCAGATGATATTACTGGTTCAACTTTTACTATTTCTAACTTATCTTCCTATAATGTTGAGTACTTTAATCCAATAATTAATCCACCTGAAGTTGCTATTTTAGGAGTAGGTAAAATTTCTAATAAAATAGACTTAGATGAAAATAAAGAGGTAGTTGTAAAAAAAATTATTCATTTATCCTTAACTTTTGATCACAGGGCATTAGATGGCGTTCCTGCTTCTAATTTTTTAGATAGCTTGGTTAAAAATATAGAAAGCATTTAATTTGTATAAAGTAGGTATAATTGCTAATCCGTCTGCTGGAAAAGATATAAGAAGACTTGTGGCATCTGGAAGAGTTATTTCGAATCAGGAAAAAGCAAATATTATTACTAGATTTATAAGAGGTCTTATATTCAAGGGAATTAAGAATTTCTATTTCATGCCTGATAAGTCAGGTCTATATAGACCATCTATTGAAGAATTTAAGAATGATATAAATTCATTTATTTTAGATACAAAATATTATGATGGCCCTGATCAAACACTTTTTTCTGCAGAGCTAATTAGTAAATTAGGTTGCGATTGTGTTTTAGTTTTAGGTGGTGATGGTACTAATAGATTAGTAGCAAAAAAAATTGGTAAAATCCCTATTATTCCATTATCAACTGGTACAAATAATGCATTTCCTATTGATATTGATCCAACTATTGCTGGACTTGCATCAGCATATTATATTTTGAATAAAAATAATAAAAAATTGTTACAACAAAAACCTTTATTAAAAGTAGTTATAGATAAAGAAATAGAAGAAATTGCTTTAGTAGATTTGGCTATTAGTAAGCAAAACTTTGTTGGATCAAAAGCTATATGGGATCCAGAAGTGATTTCTGAATTATTCCTCACCCAATCTAACCTAACCTCAATCGGATTATCTTCTATTGGTCAAAAAATTTCAAAGATACCAAAGAATTATGGTCTCAAAATCCAATTTGGAAAAAGAGGGAAAGAAATTTATGCCCCAATTGCTCCAGGCTTGATATCTAATATCACAGTTAAGAACTATGAACTTTTTTCTTATGGTAAAAAATATATTATTAAGAATTTAATTGGAACAATTGCCTTAGATGGTGAAAGAGAACTAGAAATATATAAAAAAAATTTGATAGAAATTTCACTTCATAAATCAGGTCCCTTCGTAGTAGATGTTATAGAATCAGTAAAACAAGAAAACTTGTCTTATATAAATTAGGAGGAAGCTTATGCCTTATAAGGTCAATCACATCCACATAAAATCTAAAGATCCTAAAATTACAGCTGAATGGTTTGTAAAAGCATTTAATGTAAAAATAATTTCAGAAGTGGTAAGGCCAGTGGGAGATCAATTCATAGTAACTCAAACTGAAGGAGGTCTAGCAATTAATATTTCTAGTGAAAGAGATAATGAAGTCTTAGGGCCTGCTGATGATGATGCTCATTATGGACTCGAACATTTTGGGTTTGATACTGAAGACATTGATGCTGACATTGAAAGACTAGTATCATTAGGGGCTATTCATAAAGAGGGCCCAATGGAGCAACCTGATGGAAGAAAAATAGGCTTTATAGCGGCTCCAGGTGGAATAAGAATAGAACTTATTCAACAAGTCCCATGATATCTTAGCCCTTGCGAGTCCAGGGAATTTCTCTATTTTCATTAATTGATTGTAATCCTGCAGTTATGTATCCATAACAAAATGCAAAGGCCACTCCGGATTTATTTGATCCAGAAATTTCAGGAACATGATCAGGCATTAACATATATTTGTAACCAACTTCTTTATAAGTCTTTAGTGCCTCGATCATATCCACTGAACCCTCATCTGGAAATACTTCCATAAAATCAAGTTTTTTACCTAAGATATTTCTAAAGTGAACATTAAATATTTTTTTTCGTTTGCCGAAATATCGAATTACATCAAATATTTCTTTTCCTGGATCTTCAAGCATTTCACAAATTGTACCTTGGCAAAAGTTTAGTCCGTGATAATCACTTTCATGCATATTTATAAATTTTTTTAAGCCCTCAACTGTTCCTAAGACTCGAGTTACTCCCTTGTAACCATTTGGTGTATAAGGATCATGTGGATGGCAGGCTAGTCTGACTCTTAATTCTTCTGCCACAGGAACTATTCTTTCTAAAAAGTAATCTATTCTCTCCCAATTAGTTTCCTCGTCTAAAATTCCAACTATTCCAGGCTTTTCATCCTGATTAATTTTTTCCCATCTAAAAGTAGAGTTTATGGAGCCACCTCTTCCTTTTTCATTTTCGGATCTAGGTATCCCAATTATATTCATATTGTACTTAACTGCAGGTATTCCCACTTTTGAACATAGTTCTATAATTTTTTGTATAGATTCTATTTCTATATCTCTTTCTGGAGATTTTCCAAGCATTATATTAGGGCTTTGTGATTCTTCTAATGGACGGGAAGACAATGGTATTTGAACCATGTCTAATTTTAGTCCATTTTTTTCTATAACTTCAATATGCTTCTCTAAAATATCTAAGGTCCAATCATGTGGATTTATNGATTTAAAATTACCTTTTTCATCTTCAATAAAAGGGTCTGCACATATGTTTTTAACTCCTAATTGAGACCATACTTCTAAGTCTGAATTATTTCTTGGTGCAACTTGAGTTCCGATATACATTTANTACCTCATTGATATTTTATTTAATATTAAGTTTTTCCAATCATTATATTTTTTATTTATTCTATTGTAATTTTCTTTCTCTGGGAAAAAATCTTTATATGAATTATAAGATAATTTCTTCTTTGATATATTTTCTAGTGAGAGTTTTGCAACACCAAGTGAAGTCATTTCATTATTATTAGCAACCCTAACTACAATATTTAATAAATTCGATAAAAGTTGATTAAAGAAAATACTTCTTGATAAACCTCCGTCGATTTTAATGCTCTTAATTTTATAATTTATTGTTTTTTCTATAGAATCTACAATAGATTTTGTTGAGAAAGCTACAGACTCGAAACCCGCTCTTAATATATCGTTTTTATTATATGATGAATTAATATTTTCTATACTAGCTCTAATTTCACCATCCCAAAATGGTGCTCCTAAGCCATTCAATGCAGGAACTATAAGAATTTCGTTAAAATTACTGTTATTTAGATATTCTTCAATTTGTTTGTTTTCTTGAAAAATATCAATACTTTTTAGCCATTCAATTAAGGATCCTGCTGATAATATTGTCCCTTCAAGCGCGTGATTACTTTTTTTACCTATTTTATTAGAAATTGTTGATAGAAAATTTTGGTTGAAATTATATCTTTTCTCAGCCGTATCAATAAGCAAAAAACCTCCGGTACCAAATGTACATTTTATCTCAGTCTCTTCATTATTTTTGTGACCATATAATGATGATTGCTGGTCACCAAGAATACTATTTATAGGGATTTTTTTTCCTAATATATTCTCATTTAAAACACCAAAATTATGATTTGATTTAACTACTTTAGGCAAGATAGACATTGGTATATCCAACTCTTCTAATATTTTGATGTCCCATGTCTCTGTTTTGGTATTAAACAAACCAGTTCTTGAAGCATTTGTTATTTCTGTTATATGGGGATTGCCATCTACAATATTTGCTAAAATCCAAGAATCTATTGTGCCAACACAAATATCTTTTTTTTCAAATAGAGATTTTATGTTTCTTAGCGCCCAAACTATTTTAGAAAATGAAAAATAGGGGTCTACTTTTAATCCTGTAGATTTATTTATCATAGCTTCTAATTTAGTTCCAATGATGCTATTGCAAAAATCTATTCCTCTTAGGCATTGCCAGCTAATCGCAGGACTTAATGGTTCAAGAGTTTTTTTGTTCCAAAATACAATGGTTTCTCTTTGATTTGTTAGCCCAATCGATAGTATACATTCCTTATGAATATTATTTTTATTTACAGCTTCTAATAAGGTTTCTCCTACAGATCTTAATACCTCCTTTGGGTCCTGCTCGACCCAACCATTATTAGGATAAAATTCTTTAATTTCCCTTTGACTGGTACAAACAAGAGTTAGATTTTCGTCATAAACTACTGTTCTAGTTGATGTACTTCCTTGGTCTATAGATAATATATAGTTTAATTTCTTTTTCATGAAATTATCTTATCATCAAAAAAACATCTATAATCTTACAATGACAACAGAAGAATTGATTATTTCAATAGTAAGAATTTTTGCCTCTTTAGTGGTATTTAAATACAATTTTTTGGGGGCTATTTTAGTAATTCTTATTGATTTTTCTGATCTTTTTATGATGAATTTAATTAATCTTGGAGGGGTAAGAAATTATCAAATGCTTGATAAGCTTCTTGATCTTTTCTATATTATCTATTTTCTAATTATTACACTTAGGTGGGAAAGGTTGCTTAGAAATATAAGTATTACTTTGTTTATTTTTAGAATTCTAGGCTTCTTTCTTTTTGAGTTTTTTCAAAATCGATTAATTTTATTTATTTTTCCAAATATATTTGAATTTTGGTTTTTGGGAATTGCATTACTTTTATTACTAAAAATTGAAATAAGTAAAAAAAAAATAATTATAATTTTTTTGGTGACAACTTTCTTAAAACTAATACAAGAATATATCTTACATGTATGGAAGGTTTTAGATAATTATAAAGCAACAGAAGTATTTAATTCTATGATTGAAATTTTCAGCTAACTTTTGAGAGCTTTCGTCTTCTCCATCTACTTAGTTTATATGCCCTTTTTTTAATTCTTAAGTTTTTAGGTCTTTCAGGCATAAAATCATTGAGTATTTTCAAATTTGTTTTACTTTTAGATTTTTTAGCATCAAAGATTGTCCCTTGGGCATTTTTATTTTGTTTTAAGTTAGGAAGCTCCGCTAAGAATTTACCAGTTGGAGTATTTGTAGAAGCAACAAACTCTGGTGTTCCTTCGCAAACGATAAAACCTCCTTTATCTCCAGCTTCAGGTCCAAGCTCTATAATCCAGTCTGAATTCTTTATCATATCAAGATGGTGCTCTATTAATAAAACTGAGTTCCCATTTTCTACAAGAGCATGTAAAACTTCTAATAATTTAGAACAATCATCAAATGATAATCCTGTAGTTGGCTCATCTAAAATATATAATGTTTTTCCTGTAGATCTTTTAGATAGCTCTGTTGCCAATTTAATTCTTTGAGCTTCACCACCTGACAAAGTTGTAGCTGGTTGCCCCAATTTAATGTATCCTAATCCAACTTTATTTAATGTTTCTAGTTTTTTGTTTACTCCTGGTATATTTTCAAAAATATATAAAGCCTCTTCTACTGTCTTATCTAAAATGTCAGCAATTGATTCTCCCTTAAACTTAATTTCTAAAGCATCATTGTTATACCTTTTTCCACTACAAATTTCACAAGGGATAGTTACATCAGGTAAAAACTGCATTTCTATTTCTTTATATCCAGCTCCTGAGCAATCTTCACATCTTCCTCCTTTGACATTGAAAGAAAATCTTCCAGCTTTATAGCCTCTACTCATTGCTTCTGGCATTTTTGAGAAAAGCTCTCTGATTGGAGTAAATAGGCCAGTATATGTAGCAGGGTTAGATCTAGGTGTTCTCCCTATTGGTGATTGATCAATTACTATAAGTTTATCTATATTTTCTAAGCCATTGATTTCATCATATTTTCCTTCTCTAACTGATTTTCTAGACATCTTTTTTAGAAGAGCATTTGATAAAACATCATTGATAAGAGTACTTTTACCTGAACCAGAAATTCCTGAAACACAAACAAATTTATTTAATGGTATTCTTACATCAATATTTTTTAGGTTATTTTCAGAGGCTCCTTTTATCTCTAAATAATTTTTACTTCCTTCTTTTCTCTTTTTTGGAATACCAATTTGCTTTTTACCAGAAAGATATAAGCCAGTAAGAGATTTAGGATTATTCATGATCTGATTAGGCGTCCCTTGAGCAATGATTTCACCTCCATAGGCCCCAGCCCTAGGCCCCATATCTATAATTTGATCAGCAGATTTCATAACATATTCGTCATGCTCAACAACAATTACAGAGTTACCTATATCTTTTAGGTTGATAAGTGTTTTGATTAATTTTTCATTATCAGTGGGATGCAAGCCTATAGAAGGTTCATCACAAACATATAGAACTCCTGTTAGCCCTGCTCCAATTTGAGTAGCAAGTCTTATTCTTTGTCCTTCTCCACCAGAAAGAGTTGATGACATTCTATCAAGAGTTATGTAACCTAAACCTACTTCCATTAGAAATAAAAGTCTTGAGTTAATTTCTTTAAATATTTCTTCTGATATCTTTTTCTCAGTGATAGAAAGCTTTTTTATTTCCTTTGAATTTTTGTTTATCCATTCATAACATTTATCAATTGATAATGAAGTTGCTTCCATGATATTTTTTCCTAAAACAAAAACTGAAAGAGACTCAGGCTTTAATCTGTAACCTTTGCAATCTGAACAAGGGCTTTCTGACATAAATTTTAATATTTCCTCTTTTATTTTTTCAGAGTCTGTATTCAAGTATCTTTTTTCTATTGAAGGGATCAAACCTTTATAATACCTTGTTATATATTCAATATTTTCTTCATCATAATTTTTTTCAAAGTTTTTATCTATAACACCATAAAAAAGAAGATTTAGTACAGAACTATCGATTTCTTTTATCGGTTGATTTAAGTCTATGCTTAGTTCTTCCAAAATAGAGTAAAAGCTATTTTTATCCCATCTTAGGACAATTCTCGCATCATCTATCACAGACATTCCATTTTCTGCTAAAGAAAGGTTCGGATCTCTTATTAGTAGATGAGGATCTACTTCAAGGGAAAATCCTAAGCCTGTACATTTTTGGCAAGCACCAAAAGGAGTATTGAAAGAAAAACTTCTAGGCTCAAGCTCTGAAAGAGAAATATTACAGTCAACACACGCAAGATCTTCAGAGTAGATTATTTCACCCTCATTAATTTTTTCTACATATATAACACCATTGCCAAATTTTAATCCAGTTTCTATCGATGAAGACAATCTATTTTTATCAATATTTTCATTAATAATGAGCCTATCAACAACTATTTCTATATTATGCCATTTATTTTTTTCTAAATTTATTTGCTCCTCAAGATCAAAAATTTCCCCATCTATTCTAACTCTTGAAAACCCTTCAGACTTAATTTTTTCAAGAACACTGATATGTTGTCCTTTCATATGCTTTATTACTGGAGAAAGAATAATAAATCTTGTCTGATTTTTGAAATCTAATATATTTTCAACAATCTTTTGAACATCTTGTTTTTGAACTAGATTTCCACAGTTGTAACAATGAGGTATACCAATCCTAGCAAAAAGAAGTCTAAAGTAATCATAAATTTCCGTGACTGTACCTACAGTTGATCTAGGATTTTTTGATACGCCTTTTTGATCAATAGAAATAGAAGGAGATAAACCATCAATTTGATCAACATCTGGTTTTTCCATTCTTCCTAGAAATTGTCTAGCATAGGCAGATAGAGATTCAACATATCTCCTTTGACCCTCAGCATAAAGCGTGTCAAAAGCTAAACTACTTTTACCTGATCCTGAGACACCTGTTATTACAACAAATTTTTCTCTAGGAATCTCTACATCAATATTCTTAAGATTATGCTCTCTTGCACCCTTAATTGTTATTTTGTCAGATTTCAATTATTTTTAGATTTTATATATTAATTCTACAAATAAGTTCGAACGTTTTCGACAAAAGAATTATATTCATTTGCCATTTACAATATAATATTATTATTGTTCAACTCTAATCAATTAATATGACAAGATTAGAAAGTCACTTTATGAATAATAAACAATTAGTTGATGATATAGACAAGCTTGTTGAAGATATACAAGTTAGTTCGGTGCTGAGTAACAATAAATTAATCAATAAGATATTTTCTGAGAAAATTATTCCTGTTTTATTTGAAATTAAGACTAACTTAGAGATAAGTAATCCAAGTCAAATTGAATTCAAAGAAAAAATAAATTATTGTGTTGCTACAACTTCTGACATAGTAGATCTCAACTCTGAATATTCAGTTTTTTACTCTAGAATCAGAATTTTGAGAGAAAATATACTAACAAAAATCAAATAATGCTTAGAGTAACAAAAAACAACATAAATATTTCTTGGGATGAAAATTATGATTGGAAAGATTTTTCTAATATAGTTCTAAAGTCAATTTTTTCTACATTAAAATTCGAGAGTATAGAAAAAAGGCTAATAATAGATGTTTATTTTATAGATAACAACGAAATGAAAAAACTTAATGATAAACATCTTGGCAATAACTATGAAACAGATGTTCTTTCTTTTAATTATTATGAAGGCTGGAAAAACGGTAAATTACTAACAAATCATGGGTTATTCCCTGGAGAAGAAAACCTTAATGAATTAGGCGAGCTTTTTTTATCAATTCCTAAAATATTGCAACAAGCAAAAGAAAATGATGTAAGTTCCTTAAAAGAATTATCTACAATGGCTATTCATGGAACGCTTCATCTTTTAGGATATAACCATGAAGTATTAAATGAAGAAAAAATTATGTTTTCTAAAACAGATAAAATATTAGAAGGCATAACTGAAGAATTTTAGAAATGACATTAAAAAGAGAAGTTTTATATCAAAAATGGAGACCAAAAATTTTTTCAGATGTTGTTGGTCAAGACCATATAACTCTAACCTTAAAAAATTCCTTAATTAGAGATAAATATGCTCATGCTTATCTATTTACTGGTCCAAGAGGAACAGGAAAAACTTCAACAGCAAGAATTTTAGCTAAGGCTTTAAATACAGATATTGACC
Organism: Dehalococcoidia bacterium; assembly: GCA_022451965.1. Lineage (NCBI taxonomy): Bacteria > Bacillati > Chloroflexota > Dehalococcoidia > Dehalococcoidia bacterium. The sequence goes on from JAKUNJ010000001.1 coordinate 61,854, forward strand.
CCTCAGGAGAGCCATTATTAGAAACACAAATTTCTCAAGAAATTGATTCTGGAAAATTTTTAGATCTAATAGAGATTGACGCAGCTTCTAACAGAAGAATAGATGATATTAGGTCTTTACTTGAGAATGTTCAATTTATGCCTTCAACTGGTAAGTATAAGGTATATATAATCGATGAAGTGCATATGCTAACAAATGAAGCATTTAATGCTTTATTGAAAACTTTAGAAGAACCTCCTCCACAGGTAATTATGATATTAGCTACAACGGAGATACAAAAATTACCTGAAACAATTGTTTCTAGGTGTCAGCGCTATGATTTTAGAAATGTTTCTGATTCTCATATTGTAGATAGACTAAAGCATATTTCAGAATCAGAAAAGATTGAATGTGAAGATGAATTGTTGTGGTTTATTGCCCAAAATTCATCTGGATCGTTAAGAGATGCATGCAATTTACTTGAGCAATTATCAGTTGCATTTCAAGATATAACAATTGAAAATGCTAGAAATTTATTTGGAATAATAGATTCTAATATATCTCTAGAAATATTAAATAATATTATCTCTTATGATCAGAAGAAACTGATTGTTCTTTTACAAGAATTAAGAATAAAAGGTGTAGATTTTAGAATACTATCTTCTTCTATTATAGATTCATTAAGATTAGGATTGTTTACATCCAATGGAATATTATCTTTGGAAGGTTATTCAAATGATCATCTATTAAATGTAAAAAAAACTTTTGAAGGTATCGATTCTAAAAAATTATTATTAATGCTTGAAAATTTTTTGAGCTTAATATCCTTAAGGACAGAGACATTTGATATTTTACTAGAATCAGCCTTAATTCATCTATCATATTCTTTTGAAAATTCTACTCAAAAAGCCGAACCTATAAATAAACCTGAAAATTCTACTCAAAAAGCCGAACCTATAAATAAACCTGAAAATAAAACTTTTGAGGATAATGGATCTAATGCACAGATATCAAAATTAGGTATTGAAGAAACTAATAAAGTAAGCATTGAAAATCATAATTCTATTGAAAAAGATGATTGGGAAAAAGTACTGTTTGACCTGAGGAGGGTAAAGTTTGGAAAAATGGTCCTAGGAGGTCTGCTGAGGAATGTTGAGATCCCTAAAAAGATTGATGATAAATTAACCTTAAAATTTAAGAGCAAGCATCTTCATGATTTGTTTAAAGCTGAATGGAAGATTGATTTAGCAAGAGAAGCTGTTAGAAATGCTGTCATTAAGGTCTATGGAGAAAAAATAAAATTAGTTTTAGAAGAACCAGAAGATGAGAAAAAAAATAATATAGATGAAAAAAATATTCTAGACAGTAGTATTGTTAAGTCGGCTTTAGCAATGGGTGCAAAAATAGAGGAAGAAAAGGAAGGTTAGATAATGTTTGACAAAATGAAACAAGCTGGAAGTTTAATGAAACAAATGAATAGCTTAAAAAAGAAAATTGATAAATTAGAAACTGTTTCTGAATCTAAAGATGGAATGATTAAAGTTACAGTAAAAGGTACTTCTAATATTCAATCTATAAAAATCAACGATGATTTCTTAGCAAATATTTCATCAAAAGATTTAGAAAAAAATTTGATTAAGACTGTGAATGATGCACTAAACAATGCAGAAAAATCTTCTAAACAAATTATGTCAGAAATGACAGGAGGTTTAAACATACCAGGATTATAATATGTCCCCACTTAACAAATTTCCATTTATGCCACGAGCTTTAAGCCAATTAGTTGAATCCTTTAGATTACTCCCCGGCATCGGTCCTAAAACAGCACAAAAACTTGCATTTTCCACTTTGAAAATGCCTCCTGAACAAGTGAATGATATTGCAAATTCTCTAAGGAATATAAAGTCAGAAATTATATATTGTAAAAAATGTCAGAATATATCTGAAGTTTCAATTTGTAGTATTTGTACTGATATAGATAGAGATGATTCTATAATTTGTGTTGTTGAGGAAGTTATGGATGTTTATGTGCTTGAAAAATCTCGTGCTTTTAAGGGAAAATTTCATGTTTTGCATGGATCGATTTCTCCTGCCAATGGAATTGGTCCAGACGAAATCAGGATTAAGGAATTAATCTCTAGAGTAGAAAGTGATTCTAAGATAAAAGAAATTGTGATTGCTACTAATTTGAATCTTGAAGGTGAAGCTACCGCTATGTATATAAATCAAGCTCTTAATAAATTTGAAAAAAATCTCAAAATTACTAGGCTTGCAAGAGGCCTTCCATCTGGCTCTGATATTGAATATGCAGACGAAACAACCATATTGCACGCTATGGGTTCTAGGGTAAATATAAATGAAAGCTTATAGAAAAAAGAAAAAATACTTACAAACTGAATCAATAGTTTTGAAAGTATTTGATTTTGGAGAAGCAGACAGAATCTTTACTCTTTTGACTCCAGATAATGGAATTATAAGAGCTGTTGCAAAAGGTGTTAGAAAGCCAAAATCTCGTATGGGAGGACATATCGATGTTTTGTCTAAGGTAAATATATATATTTCTTTAGGAGAAAACTTAAGTAATATATCTCAAGCAGAAATTATTAACAATTATAGTATTCTGAAAAAAGATCTATCACTTATATCTATCAGTTTTTACATACTTGAATTATGTGAAAAATTTTCAGTAGAAAATGATCCAAATAATGATATATATTATCATCTCTCATATACTCTAGATATTCTTCAAGAAAACTTACAGAATCCATTGCTTATTAGATGGTTTGAGATAAATTTACTTACTGTCTCTGGATTTTTACCTGAACTTTACAACTGCTTAATTAGTGGAGAAGAACTAGATGAAGGTGACCATTTATTTTCAAGTGTAAACGGAGGTTTGGTTGATAAAAAATATGCAACTTCAACAGATAGCTATATACCTATTGATAAAAATTCCATAAAAGCTTTGCGTTATTTATCTAATAATGGATGGCCAGAGGTTAATAAAATTAATTTTGGATCAAATTCATTAGAGAAATTAAAAATAATATTAAGAAAATACATTCAAACGATCACGAATTCCCAAATTAATTCTGAAAAATTCCTATCAAGAATTTTTTAATTTTTTCATAGGAAGAAGAGAGCATAATATAATTCCTGAAATAGCAATTATTCCACTCATTATAGAAATTCCAGAAAAATCATATCTAGAATATATAAATCCCGCAAAAATTGGTGCCATGAATCCAATAAGCGACATTCCAATAAAATTTAAAGCAGTCCCGCTTCCTTCGCTTCCTTTAGGAACTCTATCCATAGTTGCAGCTGTAACTATTGGCATTACCGAGAAGAAGAACATTCCTAAAAGAGTTATGAGAATTATTAAGCCTAAGCCTTCATCAAAAATTAAAAATAAAAATAGGTAAATAGCCATTAATGTCATAGATATTTGAATCACAGGTTTCCTTCCAAATTTATCTGAAAGTATACCCATTATAGGAGTTGAAATAATACCTGCTGCAGTAATCAATGCTATGTGCCATCCAATTACTAGAGCAGAGTAATTTAATTCTTCCTTTAGATATACAGCTAAAAATAATTGAAATGAGGTATGAATACTTGCTCGCATTGCTCCAAGTAATATCAAACCAATTATGACCTTATCTTTAACTAATGTTTTTGTTCTAAATTTATATTCTTGAAAAGACCAATTTGATGAAGATTCTGATCCAGCTGACTTGAATAGTATTAATACCAGTAAACCTGTTAAAATCATTGGAATAATAAGAAATAGTGATACATTTTCCCATCCAAAACCACTCATTTTTATTATTGACCCAATTGTTATTCCGGAAATTAAACCTCCAATTACTGGTGGACCTATAGTGTTTCCTATCTGTGCACCAGTTAGATGCATTGAAAGCACAAATCCTTTCTTATTAGGATACCTTGCAGCTAATGTTCCAAAAGCAGGTGCATGCCAAAAACTAGTTCCAAATCCAATCAGAATAACAGAGAGAATGATAACCATATAAATGTTTGATACTCCTAAAAGAAAGTAGCCCAAAGCAATAGTAAACATTGATATTGCTAATAGCCATGCGATTTTTTTTCTATACATATCTGATAATATCCCTGCAGGTATATTAGAAAGTCCACTAGAAACATTTAAGGCCGAAAATATTGCTCCATAAGCAACATCTGATAGAGCCAATGAAGTTTTCAACATAGGACCAATAACCGTTAATGCTCCTTGACCAAAATGTTTTATTCCGTGACCTAAAGATAATCCAATAACTAAACCAAGACCGGTTTTAGAATTTTTATTATTTTTCATATTGAATTCTCATAAATGAAATATTAATTTATATGTTATTTTTAATTTAGATACCTATTTATATCATGTTTTTTAATAAGATAAATAAAATTACTCGTAATACTATAATTGGATTTACTTTATTTGGTTTGTTGCTTTCTTTATTTTATTCATTGTTTAGCATGATTTTTATTTGTCCGACTAATAATAATTGTCCTTCTAGTACAATTCCAGCCTTAATAGTTATTTTTGTGGTTACTACTTTTTTTTCTATATTTGGATTACTTTTTGGTATGATTGTTGTGAAGCTTTATAATCTTTTTAAAGTAGAATAATTTAAGAAAATAAAATTTTGAGGTAAATATGGCAGAAAATAAATATAATCTTATAGTTATTGGGGCTGGCCCTGGAGGATATCATGCAGCTATAAGAGGCGCTCAGCTCGGAATGAAGGTTTGCCTTATAGAAAAAGATGACGGAACTGGTAATGGTGGATTAGGTGGCGTATGCCTTAATTGGGGCTGTATTCCGTCAAAGTCTTTATTAAGAAATGCAGAGCTATTAAATGAAATGAAAAATCCAGATGAATGGGGGTTTTCATTTAAGGAATTTAAGTATGATATTTCTAAGGCAATTGATAGATCAAGAGAAGTTTCTAAAAAACTTACTCAAGGTATTGAGTTTTTAGTTAAGAAAAATAAGATTGATTTAGTAATGGGTGAAGCAAAATTAACTTCTTCAACTACAGTTAGTGTGGGAAAAAATTCCTTCACAACTGAAAATATCATTATAGCTACTGGAGCAAAGCCTAGGTCATTGCCAAATCTGGATATTGATAAAGAAATAATTATCACCTCAAGAGAGGCGTTAGAACTACGTAAGAAACCTAAATCTATAGCTATTATTGGTGCATCTGCAATAGGATGTGAATTTGCGTATTTTTTTAATGCTTATGGGGTTGAAATAACTCTTTTTGAAATAATGGACAGGATTGTTCCTAAAGAAGATTCAGATATTTCCAAAGAATTGCAAAGACAATTTACAAAACAGGGTATTGTGTGTAATACTTCTTCAAATATTACTAATGTCAAGAAGGGTAAAAATGCTATAACTCTTGAATATGAAATTGATGGAAATAAAGATTCTAGTACTTTTGATAAAGTGATGTTAGGAGTTGGTATTCAGCCCAATACTGAAAACTTAGGATTATCTGAGGTAGGAATTACCTTAAACCAAAATGGATTTATAGAAGTTGATGAATATATGAAAACAAATGTTAATGGAATATATGCAATTGGAGATGTGACAGGTAAGCTTCCACTTGCTCATGTTGCATTTGATCAAGGCATCTTAGCTTCAGAACATATAGCTGGACATGAAGTTGAAGGTATAACAGATTATGTAAATATGCCTAGGTGTACCTATTCTTCACCCCAAATCGCAAGTATAGGTCTAACAGAAGAGGAAGCAAAAGATCAAAAAATAGATTATCAAATTGGAAAGGTACCTTTTCAAGTTGCAGGCAAGTCTATAGCAATCAATAATTATAATGGTTTTGCAAAAATTATTTCTAATAAGTCAACAGGTGAAGTAATTGGGGCTCATATTATAGGAGCAGAGGCTACTGAGATGATTGGAGAAATTGGAATGCTTAAGTATCTTGAAGGAACGACAGAAGAGCTTCATAGGCTAACCCATGCACATCCAACATTATCAGAGGTAATAAAAGAAGCTGCAGCTAATACTCACGATCAGGCGATACATTTTTAATTCTTTCAAAAGTCTAGGTTTATTTCCAGCTCAGAGGTTATGGATTCAAACCATTCTATAACCTCAGGATGATAAGGGATTCCTTTTGTGCTTCTTTCTAATCTAGATTCGTACTCTGGAAGACCTGGATAAATTACTCTCTCGTGACCAGGAGCTGGAGGTGTATTTTTTAATCCGCTAAGAAAGTCATCCATATTTTTCTTAAAAGTATCAGTATCACTGAAACAATCTATATTATAAGCAGCAAAATAATGACCACTTCCGCCTAAAAAACCTGCTTGTGCTCCTCCAAGCATTGAGCACATGATATCAACTATCGCTGCAAAGGCATATCCTTTATGTGATCCATTTTCTCTATCACCTCCGAAAGGAAGCATATATAATTCCTTCAATCTTCCATCTTCATGAAAATCTTTAGATTCAAGAGTTTCTTCATTCATAATTGGTGTTCCATCACTCTTTGCTAACCAATTTGAAGCAATTGGCACCTTTAATCTTTCAAGTAGTTTTATTTTATTTCCTGCTATTTGTGTAGTTGCAGCATCAAACATAAAATATGCTTCTTTATCAGCTGGTGCTGCCCATGCAATAGGATTAGTTCCAAATCTTGGCATTGCCCCATAAGTAGGCAACATTGCAAAACCACCTCCGCCGCTCATACAAACTCCTATCATATCCTCATCAATAGCCATTTTTGCATGATATCCTGCAGCTCCTAAATGACCTGCATTGTTTAATGTTGCGATACCTACGCCAGAATCTTTAGCTTTTTCTATTGCCATTGCCATTGCTTTNGGAGCAGTTTGTATTCCTAATCCCGAGTCACCATCTAGTGATAAGGTGGCGTTTGTTTCCTTTTTTATTTTGATTTGAGGATTTGGATTGATTTTTTTTTCTTGATACATCCTAACATAAGATCTCAACATATTAGATACACCGTGAGTATCAACCCCATTAAGATCAGCATATATAAGAACATCAGCAGATAATCTTGAATCAGAATCATTAACTCCCATTTTCATAAAAATTTGAGTTACTATATTGTGCATTTTTTTATGATTTATTCTGATTGCCTCATCTTCAGATACATGAAATCTCTCTAACATTCAGTCTCCTCCCTTATTATCTAAGATTACTTTAATTATTATAAATTTTAGATTTCTNTACAAAAGTTGTATCCATATGGCTTAATGATGATTTTATTTTTGAATCTAAAATTTTCAAACTTGATATAACTCTAAGCCTTCTGTACTCAGGAATGTCTTCTTCTGAGATAGATTCTAACTCAATTGAAAAATTTAGAATTTTTTCTTCAATTGAAGTGTTCTTAATTTCCTTTTTTATTTCTTTACTAATATTTTCCTTTTCTGTAGACAAATCAATTCCATCGACAACATTCTTTATAATTTTTTCATAAGATATTTTAGGGTTATTTTTTACATTTTTTATAACTTTTTCTACATAAACACTTGATATTTTACCTTCTATGAATGGTTTAGCTATCTTGTTCTGTAAAGAAAAGTCTTCTAAATCTGCAATACATCTTGCCTCTTTAAAAGTAAGCTGTCCTTTATCTAGATAAGATAATAATTTGGGATCTAGCTTTTTTATTAGTGATTCATAATGATGTATTGTTCCTGGAGTAATTCCTGTTCTCCTACTTAATTCTTGTTGTGACATTTTTCTCAATTTCCTAAATTCTATAAATTCCATAGCTATCTTAGTAGGAGCCTTAAGTCCTGAAAAATATATTTCAGATAAATTTAGAGCATCTATATCAAGAATAGTATCTTTTATAATGCAATCAATTTTTGATTTATTTTTATTTTTTGCTGTTCTAAGTATCTTTTCACCACTATATAAGATGAAGTGATTATCTTTTTTTATTACCACAGGCCTCTTTTGTGATGAATTTCGTTTGTTTACTAAATTTCTTAGAGGCCTAAACTTGTGAATAGGATGTGTAGGATGTATAACTATATCATTTAAAGAAACTTTCATATTGTCCTTCTTTTATTATATTTATGATTAAATTTTCGTAGTTCTAAATTTTATTTTCAAAAATTGTCCTTGCTGGGAAATAATAATTCTTTTAACCCTTTTAGTTTAGAATTTTTTAAATATAATAGAGATAAATAAGATGAAATGAACTTGTTTTATGCAAAAAACAAAAAATAAAATACCCCCATATGTTTCTTTTAAAACATTCCAAACTTTTTTAGAATTTTTATCTGAAGGAATGCCAAATAGAATAGACAGAAGTGTTTGGTTAAACAAATTTTCTGGGTCTAATGGGACTCAAATAATGACAGCAATAAAATTTTTTGAACTTATTGATATTAATGGGATTCCAAGTGAGGATTTTAAGAATCTTGTTTCTAGAGATATAAATCTTCAAAAAAAGGTTCTAAGAAAGCTTCTTTATAAGTATTATTCTCCTATTTTTGATTTAGATTTATCAAACGCAACTAAATCTCAATTAAGAGAAGCTTTTAGAGGATTTGGAACTAAAGAAGGTGTAATTGTAAAATGTGAATCATTTTTTATACAAGCAGCAAAATACTCAGAGATTAAAGTATCCTCTCATATTCTTGCTCGAAGGCATAACTCAAACTCTTCTGATAAACCTAAGGCTGCGAAATCTACAAATGATTTTAATATTCAAAATAATAAAAGTGATACAAATATAAATCTAGCAAGATTAATTTTAGATAAATATCCTGATTTTGATCCAAATTGGTCTGATGAGTTAAAAAAATCTTGGATTGATTCTCTTACTAAGCTCTATGAAAGCTTAAAATAAAAAGAGTTGATTTCTCAACTCTTTTTATTTATTTCTAGTAATACTTAGGTTACATACCCATATCCATTCCGCCCATTCCTCCGCCTGGCATTCCACCTGGCATTGGAGCTTCTGGTTCTGGAACATCAGTTATCAATGCTTCAGTAGTCAAAATCATTCCAGCAACAGATGCAGCATTTTCTACTGCAGCTCTTGTTACTTTTGCAGGGTCAACGATACCCATAGATATCATATCTCCATATTTACCAGACTGGGCATCAAAACCGTAATTTGCTTTTTTGCTTGTTGAAACTTTTTCAAGAATAACAGCACCTTCAAATCCTGAGTTTTCGGAGATTACTCTTATAGGTTCTAATAGAGCTTTCTTGAGTATTTCTACTCCTGTATTCTCATCAGGATCCTCTAAAGTTAATGATTGAAGTGCATCTGAAGATTTGATTAGAACTGTTCCTCCCCCTGGCACTATACCAGACTCCACGGCTGCTCTAGTCGCGGAAAGAGCATCTTCAACTCTTTGTTTTTTTTCTTTCATTTCAATCTCAGTTGCTGCACCTACTCTTAGTATTGCAACTCCACCTGATAACTTTGCAAGCCTCTCTTGAAGCTTTTCTCTGTCATAATCAGAAGTAGTTTCTTCTATTTGACTCTGAATTTCTTTCATTCTTCCTTCAATTTCAGGTTTTGAGCCTTCTCCATCAACAAAAGTTGTATCATCTTTCTTTACAACAACTCTTGCACATTTTCCGAGATCATCTAGGGTTGCAGAATCAAGTTTTCTTCCAACTTCTTCAGAAACAACATTACCCCCTGTAAGTATCGCAATATCAGCAAGCATTGCCTTTCTTCTGTCTCCAAATCCAGGAGCTTTAACTGCAGCTACATTTATAGTTCCCCTTAGCTTATTCACAACTAGTGTTGCAAGAGCTTCCCCTTCAACATCTTCTGCTATAACAAGTAGAGGTTTTTTAGCTTGTAATACTTTTTCTAGAACAGGAACTAAATCAGATACAGCTGATATTTTACCATCAGTAATTAAAATATATGGATTTTCAAGAACAGCTTCCTGTGTATCTGGTGAAGTCACAAAATAGGGCGACAAGAAACCTCTATCAATTTGCATACCTTCAACATAATCAGTTTCATAATCAAGTGTTTTAGATTCATCAACAGTTATAACTCCATCTTTTCCAACCTTATCCATAACGCTTGCAATAAGATTACCCATTTCATCATCATGTGAAGATAACTTAGCTACATTTGAAATTTGATCTGTTTCAGACACGGGAATAGACTGACTAGCTATAGACTCTCTAACTGATACTAAAGCCTTATCTATGCCTCTTTTGATTGCCATTGGATCAGCACCTGCTGCAACTACCTTAAATCCTTCTGCAATTATTGCTTGAGCCAAAACAGTACTAGTAGTAGTTCCGTCACCTGCATCATCATTTGTGTTTTTTGATGCCTCTTTCAACAGTTGAGCACCCATATTCTCAAATGCATCCTCCAAGTCTATCTCTTTAGCAATTGTTACTCCATCTGAATTGACCTGAGGAGGTCCAAATTTTTTATCTACGATAATATTTCTTCCTCTAGGCCCTAATGTAACCTTTACTGTATCAGCAAGAATATCAATTCCATTTTTTAGTCTTGTTCTTGCATCTGCTCCAAATTTTAAGTCCTTTGCTGGCATTTTATTTATTCTCCATAGTTATTGTGTAATTAATTTTTTGATACATTATCCAACGATGGCTAATATATCACTTTCTCTTACGATTAAATATTCTTTTCCACCTTCTGAATATTCAGTTCCTGCATATTTGGAATAAATCACTTCATCACCGGTCTTAACAGATAAAGCAATTGTTTTTCCATCATCATTCACTCTTCCTTCTCCAGCAGCAACAACTTTACCCTTTTGAGGTTTTTCTTTTGCTGTATCAGGAATAATTATTCCTCCTGAGCTTTTAGAATCATCTTCTTCATTAGGTTCAATAATTAGCCTATCTCCTAATGGCTTAAGTTTAAGTGCCACTTATACATTCCTTCCTTTTTTATTCAGTAAATTAAGATACTCAAATAAAAATTGATTTATAATTTTACATCTTCTATTTTAAAATATTTTCACAACCTGTCAAATAGAAATCATTATATAACTATGTTTAGCAAAAATAGGATTTATCTTGAAGTTAATATTCCGCCATTAATATTTGTTGATTGTCCTGTAATAAATCTTGCTTTATCGCTAGCTAAGAATCCCATTAGATCAGCAACCTCTTCATCAGTTCCTACTCTACCCATAGGAATAGAATCAGCCCTACTTTTCCTGAAAGCTCTTTCTCTATTATTTAGTGCTCCATTACAGTACCACCATTTTGGTTAATAGATTGACCATGTATCCAAGAAGCAGCTTCAGTACATAAATACGCACAAAAATCCCCTACCTCTTCATCTGTACCATTTCTACCAATTGGTGTTGTATCAGCCATATTACTCCAGGTTTCACCCCTTCCAAGTACATCCATCCTGTGTGTATCAACTGCACCTGGACAAACTGCATTAACATTAATATTATGCGGTCCTAATTCCCTAGCCATTGATTGAGTCATTCCAACTATTGCAAAATTAGCTCCATTATAGGCTAATGTATTAGCAGACCCCTTTTTACCTGCTGTTGAAGAAATATTAACTATTTTTCCTCCATTTCCTCCAGCAATCATATGTTTTATTACAGCTTTAGTGCACAGAAATGTGCCTGTAACTTTAATGTCCATTACCTTTTGAAAAGTGTCTTCTCCTAAATCTAGAATAGGAACTCTATCTTCTGCTCTTGCATAAGCTGCATTATTAATTAATATGTCTATTCTTCCAAATTCATTCATAGTATCATCAACCATTTTTTGAACATCTTTTTGACTTGTTACATTTGAAATTAGTGGGAGTGCTTTTTGCCCTTCATCTCTTATTTGGTCAGCAACACTATGAATATCTTTCCATCCAATATTTTTTTCATCTTCAGGAAACGACTCTGGGCTTCTTCCTGTTCCAGTAATAACTACATCTGCACCTAGTTTTGCCAATGCAACTGCTGCTGCTCTTCCAATTCCTCTTAATCTACCTGCTCCAGTTACTATAGCTACTTTACCTTTAAGTTCTTTGTCCATTTTTCCCTCAATTTTCATTTTTAATATTTTCCATAATTCTAATCTATTAAGTTGTTTATTTTAACCATAGAATTTTCAATATCATCAGTAATTATGGTTATATGCCCCATTTTTCTTCCTATTTTTATCTCATCTTTTTTATAAAGCTTTATAAAATGGTTATCCATATTTTCTATTTCTCTGATAATGTCTTTATGATTCTTTTTTAAAAAAAAATCACCGAGTAAGTTTTTCATCAAAGCTTTTTTATTTGATACTGGTGTATTGATTTTTTTGTTAGAAATTATGTCTCCTAATAAGCCAAACTGTGAAATAGAATGAGATTCAATAGTTAGATGCCCCGAATTATGGGGCCTTGGAGCTATTTCATTGAATAAAATATCATCTTTATTATCAATAAACATTTCAATTGCTAAGATACCTGTTAATTTCACTTCATTTGAAAATCTTTTAGCCAAATTTATAGCTTGTTCTCTAATTTTTTCAGAAATTCTTGCTGGATATATTGAAATATCCAAAATCCCATTTTTATGTATATTTTCAATAGGATTAAAAAAAATACTATTCCCTGAAAGATCTTTACCTATGATAACTGAAAACTCTTTTTTAAAATTAACTAGTTCTTCAATAATATAATCCTGATCTTTTTCTAGAGAAGTGAGTATTTTATCAACATCATTTGAAGAATTTATTCTATATTGCCCTTTCCCATCGTAACCTAAAGTATTAGTTTTTATTATAAGAGGAAACTTGATTTTAGATTTTTCAATAATTCTGTATAGGTCTTTATCCTTATTGAAGCTTGCAAAATTAGGAGTTTTTATTCCATATTTCTTAAAATTATTTTTCTCATTTAATCTATTTTGTGAAATTGATAAAATATAAGGACTTGGATGTATTTCAATATCTTTATTTATCAGTATCAAGCTTTCAATTGGAACATTTTCAAATTCATAAGTGATAATATCGCAGTTTTTGGATAAATATTTCAAAGCGTCGATATCATCAAATTTTTTTTTAATATGAATTGCAGCAGTGTTTTTTGCTGGTGGATTTTCTGAAGGATCAATGAAAATAACTTTTTTACCAATGCTAAACAAATATTCCGATAACATCTGACATAATTGTCCACCACCTATTATACCTATAATATTATTTTCCAATTTCTACTCTAACCAAGTTCCAATATTACTATCAGTAGAAACACTTTCTGTAACTTCAGATATTCTTTTAGATAATCTTCCGGCTAAATCTTCATCACTNAAGGATAGAATTTTTGCAGCAAGTAAAGCTGAATTTTCTGCTCCTGATTGACCAATAGCAACTGTAGCTACTGGTACACCCTTTGGCATCTGAACAATAGATAATAAGGAATCTAAACCATTTAAGTTTGAAGATTTTATAGGAACTCCGATAACAGGAAGTTCTGAAAGTGAAGCGACCATACCTGGAAGGTGTGCTGCTCCTCCAGCTCCAGCTATTATTATCTTAATTCCTTTTTCTTTTGCTTTTCTAGCAAAATTAAACATCGCTTCTGGAGTTCTATGTGCAGAGATAATTTTTGTTTCATGAGGTATATTAAGTTCTCTTAGTACCTCTGAAGATAATCTCATGGTATCCAAATCGCTTTTACTACCCATTATCACCGAAACTAAGGGATTTTTAGATTTATTATTCAATTTTAACTCCTAGTTTTGTAAAAAGTTAATTATTGCATTTATTGAATGCTTTGGTTCTTCAAAAGTATTTTTATGATTAATACCACTTAGTACTTGAAAATTGCTTTTTGGGGTTTCCTTCATAAGTTTCTCAGTTAATTCAAAATTATCATCTTTTTCTCCCATTACAATAAGATGATTTTCTTTTTTCCATTTAATCTTTTCAAATGCCCCTTCCCAATTAAGGGCTTCCTTAAAAATTTTACTATAAGTAAAATAATTTTCTTCACCTGTTTTCTTGCCTAGTTTTTCCATAGCCTCTGATCTTTTTTTAAATCTTTTTTCTTCTAATTTTGGTGAACCTGGGTGCATCCCCAATGATATTAACTTTTTTAAGTTAAATTTTCTTGATGCTAATTCAAAACCAGCTCTTGCACCCATGGAAAAACCCATATAATCAAATTTTGTTATTTGTAATGCTTCAATTAATTTAATTATATTTTTTGTCATTTCAGGAACAGTCAATTTATTTGAATTAATATTACCTTCATTAATTCCATGCCCTATAAAATCAAAAACATGCACTGTTCTTATGGATGATAATTTTTCCACCCATCCGGTTTCTATCCATGAATTTTTATTTTGAGCCATTCCATGCCCCAAAATTAAATCAGGGCCTTTACCAAATGTTAAATAAGTTGCCATCTAAGTCTTTTTATTTGATTATTTATATTTATCATTATAGAGTAAGAAATTTTATGGAGTTAAACTTGACTGAAGATCTTGAAAAAATAGCAATGGTCGTCACTGCGCATCCAGATGACGCAGAATGGGGATGTTCAGGCTCTGTAGCTAAATGGACAAGACTAGGCTGGGAAGTAATTTATGTCCTAATTACTGACGGTTCGAAAGGTACTGAAGATAGATCTATTTCAAGCAAACAACTTTCTGAAATTAGAGAAAAAGAACAAAGGGATGCAGGTGAGATATTAGGCTTAAAAGCTGTAGAATTTCTGGGATATCCTGATGGATATTTAGAACCCACTCTAGATGTAAGAAAAGATATTTCAAGAGAAATTAGAAGATATAAACCATCAATTTTGATTACAACTAATCCTAATAGAGATTTACAGTCTTCGGGTTACATAGGACATCCTGATCATTTTGCTGCAGGAGAAGCAGCTTTATCAGCAGTTTTTCCTAGCGCAAGGGATCATCTAACCTTTCCAGATTTACTTGAAGAAGGATTTGAACCTCATAAAGTCAAGCAAGTCTGGATAAATATGTTCAATATGGGTAACAATGCTAATCCAAATTATTTTTTTAATCCTCTTGAAAAAGTAGATGTAGATAAAGCCACAGAAGCTCTTTTAGCCCACACAAGTCAAATCCCTGACCCTGAACAAGCTAGAAAATTTCATCAGCAAAGAAGAGTTGAAGTTGGTAAAATCTGTAATAGTGATTATGCAGAAGCATTTGCTAAATTTGAATTAGGTTAATTTCTAAATTGCTTCTGATTCAGTACTCTCTATTTTTTCATCTCTAATAGCATTAAACTCTCTATCTATTGATTGAGTTATCATACCACCATCNGAGCTATGAAGAACAAATCTAGCCCCTAAATCTATAGTCTTTTTTGTTCTTTCTTCTGTGAACCCATGAACCATAACAGGAATATTATATGATTCAGAAACCTTTATGATTTTAGTAAGAGTATCCAAATATTCTTTATCTTCTAGCTCATCTGGGATCCCCATAGATGTTGTAAGATCATTTGGTCCAACAAAAACACCATCAATAGGACCTTTAGAAATCAAGCTATCAAGATTATTTACCGCTGCAATACTTTCAATACCAACGATCATTATTCTGTGCCCATTTCTTTTATGAAGATAATCTTTTGTCTTTTGAGAGGGAAATTTTTCTGAGTTAAGCACATCCTCAAAAGCCTTTCCTTTCAATGGATGCAGCTGAACTTTCCAAGCACATCTTTGAATCATTTCTGGATCTTCACAATAAGGTACTAATACTCCGTCAGCTCTAGAGTCCAGAGCTATTGCTACAAGAGTAGGATCTGGGTCTGCAACTCTGACAATTACAGTCAATCCAATGCCCTGACCTATGGCTACCATTCTAGCTACCTCGCCTCTTGAGTATGAACCATGTTCAGCATCTACTATAATGTAATCCAAAGCTTTTGAAGAAAAAGATGCTGCCCACCTACTTCCTTCTACAAAATTAATCATTGTTCCAAAGACCTTACCTCCTGATTGTAAGGTCTTTTTTATCTCTTCTGGTTTCATAATTCCCTCTTTCTTAAATTTCTAAATCTTTATAACTTTCAATAACATAATCTGGTGGAGACAAATCTTTTGGATATTCAAAATCCATCTTTTTCCAAGCAGTTTTGAATCCTATATTCTTCGCACCCAGTATATCTGTATATGGATTGTCGCCTATAAATAGTACATTTTCAATATCTTTAGTCGTAAGTTTTAACTGTCTGAGAGCTTCTTCATAAATTTCAATATCTGGCTTACTATAACCAAAAATTTCAGAGGCAATAACAAAATTAAATAGTCCATCCAGTCCTGTATTCTTAATTTTTTTATATTGATAATCATCACCATTGGTTACTACCCCGAAATTAATTTGTTTTTCTTTCATACATAGCAGAAATTCCTTGATTCCATCATATGGTTCAATTAAATCAACAATATTTTCGTAATAAAATTCATAAAAAGAATTGTAATTTTTATCAAAATCCTTAAATTT
>JAKUNJ010000002.1:0-36286 GCA_022451965.1 Dehalococcoidia bacterium
CTTCTGGCTCTGCTTTTGCTTCTGGCTCTGCTTTTGCTTCTGGCTCTGCTTTTGCTTCTGGCTCTGCTTTTGCTTCTGGCTCTGCTTTTGCTTCTTGCTCTGCTTTTGCACTAGAATCATTACTAGACTGTCTTTTAGCAGCTTGTTCTTGGGCTTTATTTCTAGCTTCAGCTTCTAATCTTTCTAGCTCAGCCTCTTCCGCTAGTTGATCCTCCTGCTTCTTTTGGTATAACTCTTGACCTGAAATTATCGCATCTGTGATTATATTAGTTATAAGCTGAATTGATCTCAAACCATCATCATTTGATGGGATAGGATATTCTACTTGATTAGGATCTGAATTTGTATCAACCATGGCCACAACAGGTATATTAAGTTTTCTAGCTTCTGCTACAGCAATTTTTTCTCTATGAATATCTACTACGTAAAGCACAGAAGGTAATTCATTCATCTCTTTTATTCCAGAAAAAAACTTATTAAGTCTTCCTCTTTCTGTATCGAGTTTTTGAGATTCTCTTTTAGTCTGAGAGATAATAATACCCTTTGCAAATGAATCTTCAAGTTCAACAAGTCTTTCAAGTCTTCTCTCAATTGTTTTGAAGTTAGTCATTAAACCACCTAGCCATCTTTGATTAATATAAAGTGAATTAGACCTTTCAGCATTTTCTTTTATGATATTTTGGGCATGCTTTTTAGTTCCAACAAACATACAATTACCACCATCTGAAATAACAGATTCAATAAAGTTAACTGCTTGTAATAACTTTTCTTGAGTCTTAGATAAATTTATAATGTGAGAGCCATTTCTTTTTGAGTGAATATACTCTGTCATTTTAGGATTCCATCGCCTAGATGGATGTCCAAAATGAGAACCTGCATCAAATAATTCCTGAATTGATGCTGATAATTTTTCATTCTTTGTAGTCAAATTTATTCCTTAATTTAGTTTCATTTAGTTGAAATATAAACGGTAATCCAAACAATCATTATAACAATTATTATTTATTTTTTACACAAAATGCTAAGTAAATCTGAGAATAAATTTTATATTTTAAATTCACTCATCCAATAAAATATTAAATAAGCACTTGATAAAATCAAAATACTTGAAGCAACATATTTATAAACCGTCAGAAATATTTTTACTTTATCTATAACAAATTTCAAGAATAATAACCCAAAAGAAACACTCAAAAGGGCAACCCATGTCCCTAATGAAAAAAGAATAAAATCAATAAAAAGTATTTGTAATTTAGATACATTCGAAAGGCTAAAAACAATAGACATAAATATAGGTAGTGTACATGATAAAGAAGTTATTCCATATGAAACGCCATAAATAAAATAGAATCTAGATGTACCATTTTTTTTTGAGTCAAATAGATATGCTAATTTTTGTAATTTTAAGAAATAAACATTACCACCATAAAGAACTATAAAACCATAACCTAGAAGAAGTATAGAGATTACTAAGCCGAAATATGAAAACACATCTCTTATACTATAAAAACCGGCAGAAATAATTGATGCAAAGATAAAAAAAACTAATATAAAACCAACTGTAACAACAGTTGAAATATATAGAGGTTCAAGAAATTTTTTTGAAAAAATTGATGTATTGCCATTAAATAATAATTTTTCATCATTTTTCAGGAATGATGAAAAATATACCGATAAAAGAGCAAATCCACATGGATTAAAAACTGCTACTAGACCTGCACTAAAAGCTATCCCCAATCTAATTAGGTTAGAAAAATTTAGATATAAAGAACTAGTACTTGAAGATGCCTCAAAACCTAAAAATAAAATTTTGTTTAGGCTTTCTAAGCTCAATAAAAATCCAAAAGTAAGGATTATTATAAGAGTCAAAATAAATAGAGAAAAGTAAATCCAGAATTTTTTATTATCTATTTGATTTAGCATATATTTAATTTCCCAGAAAGACTGGGAAAACTTCTCCTTCTAAGTTGAATTTTTAACAAAATAAAAAGTATCACTTATTATTATTTTAGTGCTAATTAAATTTTGTGTCACTTAGTATGTATTTCATAAATGTATAACTTAGACAACATCAAAACTACCAAACAGGAGCTAGAAATTCTAGAGCTTCTTTCGAATGGCTATAAAGCTAATGAAATAGCTAAGACTATGAATTTAGCAGAACAAACTATTAAAAATAAAGTTCAAACTATCTGTATTAAATTTGATTCTTCCAATAGAACTGAGGCTGTAGCCAAGGCAATTAGATTAGGAATTATTTAAGCAGATTCTACTGGGTTTTCTAAAGTACCAACATTTTCTATTTCAATGGTTACTGTATCTCCAGGATTAATAGGAGGAGTTTTACCTGAGGTACCAGTCCAGAGCATGTCACCCGGAAGAAGAGTTGCATATTTACTTATAAAACTTATAGATTTTGCTGTTGAAAATAACATTTCAGAAGAGTGACAACTTTGACCTTCAATTCCATTTACAAATCCTTTTATTCCAACATTTTGAGGATCTATGTCAGTAACAATATATGGACCTAATGGGCCAAAAGTATCCGCTGATTTTGCTCTCCACCATTGATTATCTGCATCATCTCCTCCCTGCCACTCTCTAGCAGAAACATCATTTCCACATGTGTAACCAAAGACATAATCTAATGCTTCCTCTTCAGAAACATTTTTAGTAACTTTACCAATAATAGCTACCAGCTCAGACTCACATGCTACAAGACCAGCTTCAGGGTGAATTTTTATTGGATCACCTGGACCAATTAGTGCTGTCGATGTTTTATAAAAAGGCTCTGGTCTAGTAGGAGCTCCTCTTTCACCCAAATGCGAACCATAATTAAGCGCTAAGCACAGACTTTTAGATGGATTAGGATTTGGGCAAAGTATCTTAACCTCTGATTCATTAAAACTTTTACCTGTTTTTTCATATGAACTTAGAATTGGATTATTATTTATCTGAATAATTTCACCATTATCAACTATCCCGTAGGATACTTCATTAGACACTTCAAATCTTGCAAACTTCATAGCTTTTCTCCATTAAAATCATTTAAATTAATTTTGTTACACATATAGTTGTTACTAGTTTAGTCTACAATTGAATAAGGTCAAGAAAAAAAAAATATTTTTATGGATAAATCATTTATAAGTATCAAAAGTTTATCTAAGAATTTTAATGAAAATGAAATTATTAAAAATCTCTCTGCAGAAATAACCAAAGGAGATTTAGTTAAGGTTTCAGGTAAAAATGGTAGTGGGAAAACTACTCTATTCAAAATTCTGTGTCAGCTTTATACTTTTGAATCTGGAAATATTTTTATTGATGGGAAAGAAATAAATAAAAATTCATTTGTTAAATCAATAACTTCGTACTGTTCAAGTGATTCAATATATTACAAAGATTTGAAAGTAAAAAATAATATAATTTTTTACTTTGATGTTTTGGGAGAACTTAATCCAAATGATTTATACACAAATAATAAAAAATTTTTAAATTTAGAATCTTTTGAAGATAAATATCCGGAAGAATTATCAAATGGTCAAAAGAAAAGAATGAATTTATTTAGATGCTTAATTCCATCATTTGAAATATACCTTCTTGATGAACCTGAATTAGGTTTAGATTTAGAATCAATTACTGAATTAAGTTCAAAACTCACTGAAATAAACAAATTAGGTAAGACGATTCTTTTTTCGACCCATAACTTGGATTCTGTAGATTTTTATCAAAGATTCAAGAAAGAAATCTTATTATGAATAATTTCATAAATATTCTACAACTAATAAAAATCATAGTTCAAAAAGATTTTATTGAAGAAATTAAATCTAAAGAAATATTAATTTCAATAATTTCTTATTCAACTTTAGTTTTAGTTGTTGTCGCTACGACTTCTAATATAAAAAATTCATCAGAGATTTTTTCAATAATTTTTTGGATTTCTCTAAGTTTTTCTATAATACTGGGAATTAATAAATCAATGAGCAAAGAATTTGAAAATAACGGATTAGAAATGATTCTAACATCTCCAATTGATATAGAAATTTTTATAATAGCAAAATCAATAACTAACTTTGTATTGATATCAATATCTAGTGGAATTATTTTACTATTTAATAACATAATCTTAAATTATGAACTCTATAATTTTTCATTTATTTTTCTAGTTATAATAATAAACTTTGGATTTAGTATTATAGGAACTATTACTTACTTATTATTTTCTAAATCAAGAGGTAAAGAAATTTTATCTCCACTTTTATTTATACCCTTAGTCTCACCTTTACTCATGGGAGGATCATTGACTACTGTGGAAATAATTAATAATAATTTAGTAAGTTTTACATGGTATGGATTAATTATCGCTTATGACTTAATTTTCTTGATAATTGGCTTCTTTATCTCTAATTTAATTTTCCAAGAATAGATACAATTAAAGAATAGTTATAATTTTAATAAAAAAACTTTTTTTACTTTTGTGTTTGATAGATTATTTACATTAACTACTTTCATAACCTTCGTATTTATGCTTTGGATGATATTTTGGTGGATACCAATAGATATATCTCAAGGGCCAGTAGCAAAAACTGTTTTCATTCATGTACCATTAGCTTGGTGTTCAATGATTGCTATAGTTCTTGTTGCAGTAGCATCAATCTACTACTTATTTAATAAAAAATTATTTTGGGATAATCTTGCACAATCTACTGCTGAAGTCGGTGTTATATTTGGTTCTTTGGCCTTGATATCAGGGATTATTTGGGCAAAGCCGATTTGGGGGGTTTGGTGGACAGGTGAAGCAAAACTTACAACTACTCTTATTTTAATTTTGATCTATGCGGCTTACATACTTTTCAGATCTTTATATTCTAATAGTCTTCAGATGAAGAAAATTGCTGCAATAATTGCTGTTATAGGAGCTATTGACAGCCCTATAATTTATTTTGCAGCAAATCTTTGGCAAGAATCTCATCCTGTTACCGTAATTGGTCCCCTAGCAAGAGAAGACTCTTCTTTTGGTGCAGATTATGGTTTGACTTTACTTGTTTCAGTTATAGCTTTCACTCTTCTGTTCGTGATACTAACAAGATTGAGATTAAAAGTTTTAAGTCTAGAAAGTAAATTTAAAAAAGGAATATAAAATGAAAAAAATAAAATACTCCATAATAATATTTTTATTAGGCATGATTCCCATAAGTTCTTCATTTATACAAGCTCAGCAAAATGAAAATGTTGTTAATGGATTTATTGAGAATTTAGAACTTGTAGATAAAAAAATTAACATTTCAGTGATAGATAATTTTGGAACAAGATTTTTGCTAGAAATTATCGATAGTACTGAAATAGGTATTGAAACCCAATCTGGTGAAAGATGGGTAGGAAATATAAAAGATGATCCAGAATATGTATTAGAGTTACTAAATGAAGCTCAACATAGCTTAGAACCAATTACACTAACTCAAGTTGGATCAGAAATAATTACTTTAGTGAGCTATGAGTCTTCCAACATTAAAAATAATCTAGGATATTTAGCAGCTAGTTTTATTTTTCTTTCAATTTTATTTTTTGGTTTTATATTTATAATTAATAATAAGGTTCAGATTTTATCTAGAAAAAATAATTAATGAAAAATGATTCTTCCAAAAGAGTAGTTGAAGTTAAAAATAAAAAATTTACTTTTGGAGCAATAATAATTATTGTTTTGTCTTCGTTAGTTTTCTTTGGTTTTCAAGCTTTTTCTGAAGCTACATATAAATATTACTCTGTCAATGAAATATTAGGTTCTGGAAGCGTTGATTCAAACACTCAAATTGGATTAAAAGCTGTACTTGTACCAAATTCTTATGTTAGGTCTGCTGACGGTTTATCAGCAACTTTCAATGTCAAAGACAAAGACAATGAAAATAATATTAGAGTAAATTATTCAGGTGAAATAGGAAGCGTATTTTTTAATGAATACTCCGAGTTAATTATGCAGGGATACTTTGATAATAAAGATACTTTTATTGCAACAAATCTTTCAGTTAGATGTCCATCAAAATATATGACTGAAGAGGAATATAGTTAAATTGAATAGCTTCCTAGTATATCTTCTGGATTTTTAGATTTTTCCTCTATTAGTTTATTTTGCATGTCAGTAATAGTAGGTGGCTCTTTCTTATAAATTAGACCTAGAGGAACTCCACCTTTACTTAACAAATTAACTGCAGCACCATAATCAGATGGGTCATGATCTTCATCCACAATAAAAGCTGTACCAGGTATTCCCTCGCGTCTATTCCCTTTTAATATGTCATATGTGTCGTTATAAGTAGTGCAAGGAGATTGAACATGTATGATAGATAACCCAGGATGTTTCATACCTTCTAAAATGAATTGTGCTAAAACTTTTGGTTTACTTGAGTAGTGAGATGCAATATAACTTACGCCATAAGTTAGATATAATTCCAAAGGTTTCATTTGAGTTTCCAACTTACCAAAAGGAGTAGAGGTAGTAATTTGACCAGTTGTGGATGTGGGGGAACTTTGTCCTTTAGTTAGGCCATAGACTCCGTTATCCATTACTATACAAGTCATATTCGGATTTCTTGAAGCAGCAGGCCCTATATGCTCGCCACCAATAGATAAAAAGTCACCATCACCAGCCACAATTATAGTGTTTAGATCAGGTCTAGAGGTAGCAACTCCAAATGCTATAGGTAATGTCCTTCCATGAATTCCGTGGATACCAAATGGCTGCTCTCCATCCATCATATGAACCATATTTCCAGAGCAACCTATTCCTGCAACAATCACATTTGAGGTTCTTGGAATTTCATATTCTTCTGTGTAGTTGTCTATAGCTTGTTCTAGAGCTCTCTTGACCCCAAAATCTCCACAACCTGGACACCATTTAAAATCATATTCTGGATTTCTATCACTCAATATTATTCTCCTTGCTCTTTAATTGTATCTGAAATTTTATTAGCAAGATCAGTTGGTTTGAATGGAAGACCTGTATATTGAGTTACTGAAACTGCATTTACACCCTCCATTCTTAGTATAGAGGACCATTGACCTTGATAATTTAATTCTGGGACTATAACTAATTTTTTATTTTTTAGTTCATCTATTACCTCTTGGGGTAATGGATTTAATGCAACAGAATAAATCCATCCTATATCTTTTTTATCCTCGATGAGCTTTTGATATGCTTCTCTTGCAACCCCTTTACTTGAGCCCCAAGGCATAATTGCAACATCAGCTTCTGAATTTTCAATTTCAAATGGAGCATCATTTAGTAAGCCTAACTTAGCAAATCTTCTTTCTGTAAGTCTAATATGATGCTTTGGTAAGTGGGTTGTATCCCCTATCTCATCGTGCTCAGAACCATTGGCTACATAAGCCACATCACCACCAGGTATTGGCATAGGAGATAGTTCTCCATTCCATGACTCGTATCTTTTATAACCATTTGAACCAGTGTTAGAATTTCTTCTTTCATCCACGACTTTAGCTAAATCTGGTTTCTTAATATTCTCAGATCTCTCTGCAAGACTAAATTCTCCCATTACCATTACTGGGCCTTGATATCTTTCAGACCAGTTAACTGAAAGTTCTCCAACATAAAAACATTCTTCAACAGAACCTGGAGCCAAAACAGGTAGCCTTACATCACCATGTGCTGGAAACATACAAGCAAAAAGATCGGATTGCTCTGATTTAGTGGGTAACCCAGTAGCTGGTCCACCCCTTTGAATATCAACTACTACACAAGGTATTTCTGCCATCCAGGCTAATCCTAATCCTTCAGACATCAAGGCTATTCCTGGACCAGCTGTCGCAGTCATTGCCTTTTTCCCTGAAAATCCAGCTCCAACAATATTATTTATAGCTTCAATTTCTGAAGCTACTTGAAAAACAAACTTTCCTTCACTAATTAAGTTTTGTTCCATCCAAATAAGAATTGTAGTTGCTGGAGAAATAGGATAACCATAGTAGCTGTCTAATCCGGCAGAAACTGCTCCTAAGGATAAAGCTGCATTTCCGGTAATCATTATTTGTTCATAACTCGGAGCAGTAGGATCATCTAAAGATCCCACGCTGAAACCACTCTTTTTAGCAACTTCAGTCCCAAGGCCAAGAGCGACAATATTTGACTTTATAATTTCATCATCTCCAGCTCGACCTCTTGAAAATCTATCTTTTACAAAATTTTCTATACTTTCTAGCTTAAAATCTATCAAAGTTGCTACAGCCCCTAATATGACCATATTAGCAGCCCTTGTATTACCAGATTCTTTAGCTAATTCATCAGCATTTATACCAAAATAATTTCCATCACCTGACGGAATACAATCTTGAGCATTGTAAATACAAACTCCATTTTCGCTCAGATCATCTATATGATTATCAAAAGCATACTGATTTAATACAACTAAGACATCTACAGCATCTCCATTTGATAAAACAGGAGTAGTGGATATTCTTACTTGAGAAGAGGCCGGACCTCCCATAATTTGTGAAGGGAATGTAGAAAATGTCTGGCAATAAAAGCCTGCTCCTGTAGCTGCTCTTGCCATAGCATCTGCTGAAGTGACAAGACCCTGTCCACCCTCACCTGCAAATCTTATAACGAAATCCTTGGATTTTACTTTTTGAACCATAATAATCTTTATATACTCAAAATTCTAGATTAGAAAATTAATCATTATTTAAAACAAATTTTTTAAATTAAAGACTTATCTGATCATATTGTAAAAAAAGCATAATTTCAATTGTATATGAATAAATTTTATTTGATTATTATACTAATAGAATAAACTATTGAAAATTTAGTATGGATGAACTCAAAAATATATGGTCAGCTGGAGGAGTTATTATTTTTGAAGAAAAAATAATAATTTGCCATAGAAAAAAAGAAAATCTTTTTTGTCTACCAAAAGGAACCCCCGAAAATGATGAAAGTCCTGAACAAACGGCTTTAAGAGAGGTTTATGAAGAAACTGGTTTATTACCAAAAATAATTAACCAAATCGGCGAGATTAGATATCAATTTCAAAAACAATCTAGTACAAAAAAATATAAAAACAACATAAAATATAATAAAACAGTTTATTACTATCTAATGGAAACTATAGGTGGTGATATTTCAAATCATGATCACGAATTTGATTCGGTATTATGGATGTCATTTTATGAAGCTAAAGAAAAATTAACATATCAAAATGAACTCTCAATCGTGGAAAAAGCTTTTCATGCCTAAAATTAAAACTAAATCTACAAAGCCAATTATTATTACTGGTGAAAAAACAATTTTAAGACCAAAGCTAAAAAGTGATATAAAAAATGATTACAGCTGGAGAACTGATTCAGAACTATCAGAATTAGACGCAACTATTCCTATAAATTTATCATTTGAGCAGTTTGAAAGAATTTCAATAAATGATTTATCAAAATCTTCTCCTTGGTCAGAAAAATTTTCTATAGATAATTTAAATAAAGATCATATAGGAAACTGTATGTTTTATGATATAAATAGATGGGAAAAGTCTTGTGAGTTTGGGATTATGATTGGTAACAAAAGTTTTTGGAACTCTGGATATGGTACGGATGCTTCTAGGAATTTATTATTTTATATTTTTAACCACACTGAAATAAATGAAGTTTATTTACACACACTTCAAAGAAATCTAAGAGCTCAAAAATCGTTTCAAAAAGCTGGATTTGAAAATCCCAAAGAAATTAAAAAAGGTAGATTTGAATTTATAAAAATGTCCACCAAAAGAGATATTTGGATGAATAAATTTTCAGATCTTGTCCTAAATACTACTCTTGAGGAGGAGCAGGATTAATTAGCTCTGGCCCAAAAGTTTCCGGAACAGCATTTGCTAACTCTTCTACAGTCCATCTTCCAGCTTTAGTTAGGGATCTTCTTGTCTCATACTTATTAAAAAGACTTATTCTATTTCCTACTGCGTGAACAATCTCCCCATTTATGTGGGCAGCTGCATCTGTACATAACCAAGCCACAATAGGCGCTACATCTTCTGGGTCATAAATGAAGTGGTCTTCTTCAGCTGGTTTAAATGCTCCTGTTCTCATAGCTCTAGTAGAATCAGGAATTGATTGAGTCATCCTAGTATTAGCTCCAGGAGATATTGCATTAGCAGTTACTCCATACTTACCAAGTTCTTTGGCAACAACTCTTGTAAATCCTGCAATACCATCTTTAGCTGCTCCATAATTTGATTGCCCACTATATCCTATCAAACCTGAAACACTTGAGAAGGTTATAATTCTTCCTGATTTTTGTTCCCTAAAGATCTTTGATGCCGGAGCAACAACAGAAAAAGTTCCAGTTAAGTGTACGTCTATAACATCTTGCCATTCTTCTTTGGTCATATTAAATATCATTCTGTCTCTCAATATACCTGCTGGAGTTATTACGATATCTAATCTTCCAAACTCTTCAATTGCTTTATCAATAATTGCTTTTCCTCCTGCAACCGAAGCCACGGAACTTGTTGAAGCAACTGCTTTACCACCAAGCTCAGAAATTTCTTCTACGACACTTTGAGCAGGGCCTTTATCATTACCAGTTCCATCAAGACTTGCACCAACATCATTAACAACAATATTTGCTCCTAATCTTGCTAATTCTAAAGCAATTCCTCTACCTATACCTCTACCTGACCCAGTTACAACCGCTACTTGACCATCTAATGGTTTAGCGGATTCATTATTCTTTTCGCCAAAACCAAAAAGTAGCCCTCTTCCTTCAGACTCAAGATTATCTTGAGTAAACCTTCCTTTATTTATTGGGTTGAATAAAGTCACCTTTCTTCTTAATTCTTGCAAATGATTAATGGTTCCACCTGAAACATGAAAGATTTGTGAATTAATTGGAGCTGAATAATCACTAGCCAAATAAGTTACAAATGGTGCAATATCTCGCGGATCCCTAGATTCTTTGTATGGATTATTTTTTAATGTTTTGAATTCTTCAGGAACTGAAGCAGTCATCCTAGTATCTGCACTTGGTGCAATACTATTAGCAGTAACTCCATATTTACCTAAATCTTTGCCAACAACTTTTGTGAAACCAGCTATTCCAGATTTTGCTGCACCATAATTTGATTGGCCCGGATTACCAAAAAGTCCTGAGCCTGAAGAAAAAGTTATAATTCTTCCAGATTTTTGAGATCTAAAAATAGGAGCAGCATGCCTGACAACAGAAAAAGTACCAGTAAGATGAACATCTATTACATCATGCCATTCATCTTCGGTCATATTAAATATCATTCTATCTCTTAAGATACCTGCTACAGTAACTACAATATCCAATCTTCCAAAAGAATCTAAAGCATCATTAACTATTTCTTCCCCAGCTTCAAAAGAAGCAACAGATAATTTAGATGACTTTGCTTCTCCTCCTGCTTTCTTAATTCCTTCTACAACTTCATCTGCTAATGAAGCATTCTCAACGTTTCCATCGAGAGAAAGACCTGGATCCACAACAAGAATTTTTGCACCATGTGCTGCCAAATCTTCAGCAACCGCTCTTCCAATTCCTTGACCAGAACCTGTAACTATAGCAACTTTACCAGATAAAATATCAGACATTTTAAATCTCCATTTCTTTTTTATTTATTTTTCAGTGGTAGTTCAATTTCAGCAAAGCATGGAGTTGTAACTATACCCTCTTCATTCTCCAAAAAAACCTCTAATTCTAGATTACCTACTGAATTTATAATTTGTTTTTTTATAACTTTTCCATAAAGCTTTAAGTTTTCGTATGGAAAATCTACACCTCTATATGAAACATTGAATTTCCTTAGAATACCTTTTTCACCAATAAAATCTACTACTAATTTAGCCAACCAAGCACTCTTTAATGCACCATGAATTATAATTCCTTTGTGCCCAGCTTTTTTTGCTACCTCGTCATCATAATGGAATTCATTAAAATCCAAAGATGCTCCTGCATACATTACTAGTTGTTTTCTATCAATATTCTTAATAGTAGGTCCAATAATATCACCTACGTTTATATCTTCATAATAATTTTGATAATTCATAGTTATCCTAAAAAGGTTTTTTCTCCTTTGCCGTAAGTTATAGTTACAATTTCTTGAGTAGAAACTAGTTCCTTTTTTTGATTCATATATGAAATTAATGTCACCTTAAATAACATTTCACCCATTGTACCAGTCTTTAGAAATAAATCTTTTAATTTTGAAATTACAGTTATTTCATCTCCTACGTAAATATTTTTATAGAAACTATATGATGAGCCTCCATCAACTAGATTTGAAAAAGGTTCTGGAAATTTTTTTTCGAGTTTATTTGCCTTGAATAATCTTACATAAGTAGGAGGTGTGATCAAACCTCCCTTAATTTTATCAGCATATTTTTTATCTAAATATAAAGGATTTTCATCTTCAATTGCTTCAGCAAATCTTTCAACAGAATGCTTTTCGACTAAATAGGTTTTTGGCTTTGTTTCCAAGCCAATAAAACTTTTCATTTCAGTTGTTATTATCTCACCTGATGACATTATTTTTTCTTTCTTTTTCTGAAAACAAATATAAAAGAACTAACTGATGAAGACAATAGTAAAGTAGCACTAAACAAATAAATAAAAGCATAATTCCCCACTAACCCAAACATTCCTATTTGAAAATAGAATAATAAAATTGATCCAATTAATAGAGTTATAGGTAAATAAACTAAAGAGACATTTTTTCTTCTACTAGAATATAAACAAACAAGTCCTATTAGAAAAGGAACAAATAATGGGAAAATTACGCTTGATGAATGGATCTCAATAAGAGATTTATTATCATCAAAACTTATGAACAATAAAATAAATCCTGCAATAAAACTTGAAATTATTGAAAGGTAAATAAGAAATTTAATTCTTCTAATTTCATTAGATTCCATAATAATCCTCAGGAGAAGATTCTTGAGATGATTCAGTAATTTCTATTGGTGATTTGTTCTTCATAATTTTCTTAATGCCTATAGGTTCTTGAAATTTTACAGTTAACTCTACATCCATTTGAAGAGATTTATATGAAAGTAAAATACCTTCTCCGAAACTTTTATGAGAAACTTTATCTCCCTCATTAATATTAACTTCAATTTGATTGATAGTATTACTAACATCCTCTATATCAAAATTTTTTTGAGAAATATAACTACTTTTCCAATGTGTTTTGTCATGTAAAAAAGATTTTGAATTTTTTCTTGACATTACATTTTTTGGGATTTCATCTATAAATCTAGACTTAATTGCATTTCCATATATTCCTTGAAATCTTCTTCTGCTGGAGGAAGAAAGAAAAAGCTCACTTTTAGCTCTTGTTATTCCTACATAACAGAGTCTTCTTTCTTCTTCTACTTCATCATCAGATTCTAAAGAGCGAGAGTGAGGTAATAAACCTTCCTCCATTCCAACAATAAAAACATTTTCGTATTCTAGGCCTTTTGCCTGATGAAGAGTTATTAAGGTAACTGCTTCAAAAGACTCATTTATATTATCTAAATTAGTATTAAGTGAAGAGGTTTCAATAAATTCTATTAGGGAATCTTTTGGATTTTTATCTGATCCTACTGAAAATTCTTCTGCTGAAGATCTTAATTCATTTATGTTCTCTAGTCTCTCTGAACTATCTTCATCATTTCTAAGATAATCGTCATAAGATGTAAGCGCAATTATTGAATTAATTAATTCAAAAGGTTCTTGGATTTCAATTTGCTTCAAAAGTTTTTCGTAAATAATTAGGAATTCTTTCAATGCTAAAGTTGCCCTTTGAGGTAATAAAGAAAAATTATCATTATTAATGTATTTTTTTATGTAATTTATGAAGCTAAGATTTTCTTGAAATTTTGAATTTCTTAATATTTGAATTGTTTTATTACCTATTCCTCTAGGAGGACAATTAACTACTCTTTCAAAGGCGTTATCATCATCTGGGTTAAGAAGCATTTTGCAGTAAGCAAGAATATCCTTAATTTCTCTTCTATCGTAGAACCTAACTCCACCGACCAATCTGTATTTCAGACCTAATGAATTCAATCCTACTTCAAAAACTCTACTTTGAGCATTCACTCTATATATAATGGCTATTTCATTTGGAGATTTACCTTTTTCAATCTGCCTTTGGATTTTTGAAGAAACTGATATAGCTTCTTCTTCTTCGTCATTATAAAAATCAAAATTAATTAAACTTCCATTCTTTTTTTTAGTCCATAATTTTCTTTCAAATCTATTTGAATTATTTGAAATTATAGAATCAGCTGCATCAAGAATTTGTTGAGTAGATCTATAGCTTTCATCTAAATTTACCACTAAGCATTCTTTATATTGTTTTTGAAATTCCAATAAATTAGTAGGTACAGCATGTCTCCATGAATAAATTGATTGATCTGGGTCTCCAACAACTGAAATAGATTTTTGATTATTTGTTAGCAAGTTTGAAATATCAAATTGTAAAGGATTTGTGTCTTGAAATTCATCAATTATTACTTGCTTGTACCTATCAGACCATTTTTCTCTAATATCTTTATTTTCTAAAAGAATAGTTTTAGTTTTCATCAATAAATCATCAAAATCGCAGGCATTTGATTGATCAATAATTTCTTGATATCTAATAAAAACTCTTGAAACAATTTCATCAAAATATGAAGAACTTTTATTTTTGAAATTCTCAGGAGTAAAGCCTTGATTTTTGGCCTTAGATATTTCTGACGAAATTGCTTTAGGATTTATTTTTCTAGGATTTATATCTAATTCATCAAAAATATTTTTTAATATTCTCAGTTGATCAGCATCATCGTATATTGAAAATGATTGATCTAATCCTATAAAAAAGCCTTCTCTTCTCAAAAAATAAGAACAAAAACCATGAAAAGTTTTTACTAATGGAGTTCTATGATTTGGTAGAAATTGATTTGCTCTCTCCATCAATTCTTTTGCAGATTTATTTGTGAATGTAACAGCAAGTATCTGACTAGGATTAATTTGAAAATTATTAACTATCCAAGGTATCCTATGAGCCATAACTCTTGTTTTGCCTGAACCTGGACCTGCTATAACAAGTAGAGGTTTCAACTCATGAGTAACAGCTTTTATTTGATTATCAGATAATCCTTCAAGAATTTGTGTATTTAGTGAATCCATCCGAAATTACTTTGTGATGGGTGTTGAAAAAATATCAAATAATTTATCGAAATTTAAATTATCATTTAAGATTCTATTGGAATACATGACCTTTTCATTATGGTCAAAATCATTTATCTCAAAAGAATCAGAAAGTTTAGAAATTGCTTCTTCTGTATTTTCATCAACAATTAAAACTGGAATACTTAATTTTTTTGCTTCATA
Organism: Dehalococcoidia bacterium; assembly: GCA_022451965.1. NCBI lineage: Bacteria > Bacillati > Chloroflexota > Dehalococcoidia > Dehalococcoidia bacterium. The sequence goes on from JAKUNJ010000002.1 coordinate 15,368, forward strand.
AATAATATACTCAACAGGACTTATACCACTAGTAGCAATAAGAACATTAAGAGTACCTGACTGAAGAGCGGATAGCTGAACATCAGGTCTATCTCCTCTAACGACTAAAGCTACGTTTTTTCTAGTTGAAAAATATTCAGGTCCCCAATCTAACACAAAACCACCAATTAAATAATTTTCAATGATTTTATTTAAACTTTCTTCTCCTAAAACCTTTTTAGTACTTAACACATCTCTTAGGTCTTGAGCTGTCTTAGTCATGAAAAATCTTTGTTCCTCTAATATTGCAATAACCTTTTCATTATGAAGAGATTCGATTACATTTTTTTTGTACTTCAAAACACCATTAATAATAAACCCAACTAATCTTTCTGAAAAAAACTTCTCAATACTATTAATATCAGCTGAATCTCTCTCAATAAAAATAACTTTAGCATCAAATTTATCAAGTATTATTTTTTGTTTTGAAAACTCCATTTGATTTATTTCAACAAATATAAGTTCTGAGTTTTTCAAAGAGTTTCTGTTGTCTAGTTCTAATAATTGATTGATCTTTTTATGATCAACTATCTCATTATTTTCTAGTTCACCCACATAGGTTTTTATCCCTCTGTTCAAGGACTCTTGGACTATTCCAGATAAAATAGCTGTTTTACCACTATCTTTCTCTGATGATGAAATACAAATAACTGGCATAATATATAAATAATAATGAAAAAATAGTTCAAATTACACGTTTTTTGTCATTCATTATAGAATTTTTTTGTTAAAAATTAATGATAGGTTTTTTTATTAGATGCCTGGGTAGCTCAGGGGTAGAGCACTGCGCTGAAAACGCAGGTGTCGACAGTTCGAATCTGTCCCTAGGCACCACTTAAGAAAACTTTTAGGTTTGAATAAATAAAAATAATTATATATATTATCGATAATAATGATTACAAATATTGAGAAGAAAAGTTTAATAGCTCATCTCATGAGAAGAGCTGGATTTGGATGTAATTTTGATCAGATAGAAGAATTATCTCTTCAAGAATATGATGACATCGTAGATCAATTATTAGAACCATCCTTTAATTTACCCCCTGACCAAGATCTTTTAGAGAGATACTTTATAGCTTCAGTTGAAGCTCGTACAGCTAGGCATGCTGATCCACAGTGGACTTGGAGATTAGCAAAATCGAAAAAGCAACTCGAAGAAAAAATTGCTCTATTTTGGCATGGTCTATTAGCGGTTGGTGGTATCAAGTTAGATCATGGGCTGGCAATGCTTGAAGAAATTGATTTATTTAGAAAATATGGTTTAGGTAATTTTAATACCTTATTACTCAAAATTTCACAGGATCCTGGAATGATGTATTGGCTAGATAATCAAAATAGTCATAAAGAAGCTCCTAATGAAAACTATGGTAGAGAATTACTTGAATTATTTTCAATGGGTATAGATGAGAATGGAGAGGGAGTATATACAGAAGATGATGTTAAGTCTGCAGCTCGAGCTTTTACAGGCTGGGCTTCTAAACCTACTCCACCACCTTTTTTCTTAGGACCTTTTCCAATGGAATTTACTTTTAATGTAAATGATCATGATGACTCAGAAAAAGAATTCCTAGGTGAAAAAGGTAATTTTAATGGTGAACACATAGTAGAAATGGTTTCAAGGCATCCATCAACAGCTAAATTCATTTGCATGAGGCTTTATTTATATTTTGTTTCTGAAGAAGAAAATTGGACTGAAATAAATAAACTTTCTCAAGTCTATTTAGACACTGATGGAAATATTAAAAAAGTTTTGGAGTACATGTTTAAATCAGATCATTTCAAATCTAAAGAAATAATGTTTAAGAAAGTTAAAAGCCCTTCAGATTTAGTTTTTGGAATTACAAGAGTAGTCGATAGGTTTGAAATACCTGAGTTAGACTCAGCTGAATTAGCTACAAATACAAACTTAATGGGTCAATTCTTACTCAATCCTCCTAGTGTTGAAGGATGGCATGAGGGAGAAGAATGGATAGATAGTGGCTCGCTCATAGAGAGAATTAATTATGCATCTGAAGAGATATCTAATACTAGTTCAAAAGGTGTTAAAAGACTTCTTGAAATAATAAAGTCAAAAGACTCCAAAGATGATGAAGAATTTATAAATTTATGCCTAGATTCTCTTGGATATATACAAATCAGTGATAGATCTCAAAAGATTATTAGTGAGCACTTAAAGATTAATAAATATGAAAATGATGAAGACAAAATAATGGATGTATTAAAAATTATTGTGTCTACTCCTGATTTTCAATATTGCTAAGGAGAATAAATGATTAAAGAAAAGAATTTAGTTGTAATCCAATTGAGTGGGGGTAATGACTATCTGAATACTATAGTGCCCTACGAATCTGGATTATATTATGATTACAGACCTAATATGGGGCTAAAAGATGATTCAATTATACCTATAGATAACAATGTGGCATTTAATTCCAATATGGATATTTTCAAGAAGCATTTTGATGAAAAGAATTTAGCAGTTATGATGGGTATCGGTTATCCAGAACCTAACAGGTCACATTTTAGATCAATGGATATATGGCATACAGCAGAACCTTTTGAAAGTAGTTCTATTGGATGGCTTGGGAAGACAGTAAAAAATATAGATCCAGAAGGTAAAAATCCAATAACAGCAGTAAATTTTGGTAAAGGTCTACCAAGAGCTTTAGCATGTCCAGGTGTATCAGTGGCATCAGTGGGAGCACTTGAATCTTATGGTTTATTCACAGGTGTTTCAGGGTCTCAAAATAGAGAGATTTTACTAGATACTGTTGATAGAATTTATCAACCCATGAATCTAGAAGGAATGCCTTCCCTAAGATTATTGCAAACAGGAAGAGGAGCTCTAGACGGTGCAGACTTATTAGCAGAAGCGCCAAGAAGTTATAAATCTAATATAGAGTACCCTGAAGATAATCCTATTGCACAATCTCTTAAGGGAATAGCACAAGTTGCAAGTGCAAGGCTTGGAACAAGAATCTTTTATGCTCAACATGGAAGTTTTGATACACATACTGATGAATTGAAAAATCATTCTTTATTATGGCAACAACTATCAACAGCAATAGATTGCTTTCAAAAAGATTTGAAAGAACAGTCATTAGAAGAAGAAACTATAATATGGATTTTTTCAGAATTTGGTAGAAGAGTAGCAGATAATGGTACAGGTACAGATCATGGTTCAGGAGGAGTAGCTTTTCTTCTTGGAAAATCTGTCAAAGGTGGTCTCTATGGAGAGTATCCTAATCTTGATCCATCTGCTCAACTTGAAGGAGATATAAAATATAACACTGATTTTAGATGTTTATACTCCACAATTTTAGAAGATATATTGGGAATTGAAGCTTCGAGTGTACTTAGTGAAAAATTTAGTAAAGTAGAAATTATAAAAAGCTGATGGTTACGACCGCAAATGATTATAGTCATACAATAGGAATTGCATCCTTCGAAGGAAGAGGATTTATGAATCCTATTGATGTAATTTTTAATGATGAACTACTATATGTACTCAGTAGATCAAATGCTTCGAATAAAAATAATAGAATTAGCGCTCTAACAGTAGATTCAAATCATAAATTTGAATTCGCAAATTGGGGAGAAGAGCCAGGTAAATCTATATTACCAACCGCTATTGAAATAGATAAGGATAATAAAATTATCTTATCAGACGAGCATCTCAATAGAATCTCTATATTTGATTTAGAAGGGAAGCTAATCAATCATTGGGGCGAATTTGGAAATAAAGAAGGCCAACTAAACAGACCTTCAGGCATTTCAATTGATTCTGAAAATAATATATTGGTTGTTGATCACCTTAACTCAAGAATTCAAAAATTTGATACTAGTGGAAAATATATATCTTGTTTTGGAAAATTCGGTAAAGATGTTGGTGAGTTTAACTATCCTTGGGGTATAGATATAGATAAAGATCAAAATATTTATATTGCTGATTGGAGAAATAACAGAGTTCAAATATTTAATTCAAATGGAAATTATGTAAATTCTATTGAAAATTATGAAGATCAAAAATTAGCAAAACCCTCTTCAGTACATATTAGTACAAAAGGAAATATATTCGTAACTAACTGGGCTGATAATTCTGTCATAATTTATGATTCTAAACTAAATTTCATATCAAAATTAATTGGTGACGCAACCATTTCAAAATGGTGTCAAGAATTTCTAGATGTTAACCCTGAGCAATCTAGTTGGAGAGAAGAAGCAGGATTATTTGAGGAAGAAAAAAGATTTTGGAGACCTCAAAATATTGATTCAAATGAAGACTTAATTTTTATAACAGATTCCTGTAGGCATAGAATTCAAATATACAAAAATAGATTTTAAATTTTTTCTAATTCGGCTTTTACTTTTTCAGCATGACCCTTAGCCTTAACATTGGTCCATTTCTTTATAAGTATCCCTTGTTTATCAATAAGAAAAGTCGATCTAATTATACCCATTGAAACTTTACCATACATATTTTTTTCACCCCAAACTCCGTAATCATTAATCATTTTTTTATCTGTGTCACAAAGAAGAGTAAAAGGCAAAGAATGGTTTCCTATAAATTTATTATGAGATTTTTTATCATCAGGACTTATTCCATAAATTTCACAGTTCATTTTACTGAACTCAACATATATATCTCTAAATTCACATGCCTCAACAGTACATCCTGGAGTTTCATCTTTAGGATAAAAATATAAAACAGCAGGTTTCCCTGATAAAGTATCTAAGGAAATTGTATTATTATTTTGATCTAATAATTTGAAATCTGGAACTTTTGATCCCTCTGATAATGTCATAATTTTCTCCTAAAATGAAATTTTATCTAATAGTCATTATATTTAAATTCTTATAATTTCAAAGTATTCCCACTCAATAAATGAAGATGAAGGTGCATAACTGTTTGACCTCCTCCTTGTTCAACATTAGTTAATATTTGGTAACCAGATTTTTCGATATTTAGTTCTTCAGCTATTTTTTTACACACCAATAATAAATGACCCAAAATATTTTGATCGTCATCATTGGCATGATTAATGTTTATTATTGGTTTTTTTGGGATTACTAAAATATGAACCTGAGATTTAGGATTTATATCATCAATTGCTATGCATAAATCATCCTCATAGCGAATTTCAGAGGGAATTTCCTTGTTAATTATTTTTGTAAAAATAGAATCCATTATTTTTCGTTAACGGAAACCTCATATTCTTGACCATTTATAGAAACAGTAGTTTTATACTCACCATTTAAGTTTTCAGATCCCTGAGATTTAGATTGCACTACTTCTTTCATATCTTCAGCATACCTAATCCCTAATTCAGCATTACCCTCTAAAAAAGCTATACCCTGGGCGCCGCATGTAGCAGATATAAAAATATTTTCTTCAGTAGTTTCTAAATTCTTTTCTTGTAATAATTTTTTATTATATTCGATTCCTAGTTTTGGATTAGCATCGTTTAAATCATGAACATCTTCTTTTGTGGGCTCTAGTGATAATTGTTCAGATGCAATTTTTACAATTTCTGGATCTGGTTCTGAAGGTGTTTTACCAAAATATCCAAGTACCATTTTGCCATAACTATCTGTAATCTTAGACCATTTTTCTTGAATTGTATTCATGAATGCTTGTTGAAAATAAAATTGAGAAACGGGTGTCACAGATGTTCCAAATCCAGCTTTTGCTACAACTTCTCTCATATTTTCAATTACTTTTGGAAACAAATTTAATGTCCCATTATCTCTCATCATTTGAGTATTTGATGTAAGAGCTCCTCCTGGCATAGGAGAAAAAGGAATCACGGGATTAACTTCAGTAGCTTCTGGTGGCATGTAGTATTTTTCCATCTGATCTATAAACATCTTTTCTACTTCCAAAATTTTTTCTTCATCTATATCCAACGTATATTCAGTTCCTCGTAAAGCTTGCCACATTGTCAAAATATCAGTTTGAGATGTACCTCCACTCACTGGAGCCATTGCTAAATCAATCATATCTGCTCCAGCTTTGATTGCAGCCATATTGCTTGATATAGCCATTCCAGCTGTATCATGAGTGTGGAATTGAATCATTGTATCTTTTGGTAATAACTTTCTAGCATTTTTTACAGCATCATAGACAATTGATGGAGGAGTTGTACCAGAAGCATCCTTGAAAGCTAGACTATCAAAAGGAATATCTGCTTTAAGTATTTCTTTGATTTTATCAGTATAAAAATCAGCTGAATGAAAATATTTTTCGTTTAGGTTGGGAGGTAATCCCATCAAAGCTATAACAATTTGATGATTTAATCCTGCATCAGTTATGCACTGACCTGAATAAGATAAATTTCTGATATCCATTAGTGCATCAAAATTTCTAATGGTTGTTATACCGTGTTTCTTAAATAACTTAGCGTGCAGATTGATTATATCTCTAGATTGAGATTCCAAACCAACTACGTTAGCACCTCTTGCTAATGTTTGTAAGTTGATATCTTTACCAACTATTTCTCTAGACTTATCCATCATATCAAAGGCGTCTTCTTGACAATAGAAATAAAGGCTTTGAAATCTTGCACCTCCTCCAATTTCAAAGTTATCATTTCCCGCTTCTAATGCAGCAGACAAAATTGGTATGAAGTCTTCAGTCTTAACTCTTGCTCCCAAGCATGACTGAAAGCCATCCCTGAATGATGTATCCATAAAATTAATTTTTTTCATAAAGGCAATTATAAGATAAAAAAGTTTTTTTTTTATAAAAAATATATTTATTTAGGACTTTAATATTTAATTATTCAAATACTACTAAAACTAAAATTAGATATAATAAAATTCAAGATTGAAAATAAGCGGAAGTGGCTCAGTGGTAGAGCATCTCCTTGCCAAGGAGAAGGTCGCGAGTTCGAATCTCGTCTTCCGCTCCAAATCTTTTCACAAAAAATTAGATATGAATGAATTCCCTAACCAACTAGATAATAATTTGAAACAATTTTTCATCTTAGGAAATACGGCTTTAGATGCTTCAAGAAAAATAACAAAAGATGTTAATTTTGCTAACAGTGAGTTAAAAGATGATGGGAGTTTGCTAACTAAGTTTGATTTATCTGTAGAGGAAAAAATATTTGAAATACTTAGTGAATCAGATGCAGATATTATTACTGAGGAAATCCTTGAAAAAAAAGAAAATAAAGAATTTTGCTGGTATGTGGATCCAATTGATGGTACTACTTCATTCTCTAAAGGGATACCACTATTTGGAACAATCATTGGATTAACTCATAAAGAAAAACCTATTATGGGTTTTATAGATTTACCAAAATTAGGAGATAGATATATTTCAATTAATAAATATGGATGCTTTTTGAATAAAAAATTAGTAAAAGCTTCAGAACTTGGTAATCTTAATGAGGCAATAATATCTTATGGATCACCTCAAAGATTTGCTAAAGAAAATTTAATTGATCAACTTAGAAAAATAGATGATTTAGCTTGGGATTCCAGAGGTTATTCAGATTGTTTTGGATACTCGCTAGTATTTAGAGGAGCTATAGATTTATTTATAGAAGCAGATTTAAATCCGTGGGAAACAGTTGCTATAGAAAATTTATCTTTAGAATCTGGTGCAGGATATGCGGAAAAAGAATCAATTAATGGGAAAAAAAATATAATTTTCGGGTCAAAAAATCTAATTGAACAAACTACTGATATATTTGGTGGAGACTGGACAATAAAATAAGCTCCAATAAAGTTGGTACATTTACTGCCTTAAAAAGTAAAAATTATAGAATATTTTGGATAGGATCAATAGCATCAATTTCTTCTACTCAATTGGTAACTATTTTTAGTGGGAAATTAGTATTTGATATTAGTGGTTCAGAATTTTTACTTGGATTAGTAGCAAGCATTTTTGGTTTAGGCACAATAATTCTTAATTTTGTAGGTGGAGTTATAGCAGACAGATTTGAAAAAAAAATCCTACTGATATTAACGTCACTTGCAATGGCAGTAACATTATTAATTCTAGCTATTGTAGATGCTTATGATTTTGAAACTGTGGCAATAGTAATTTTAATTTGTAGTTTATTAGGATTTATTACAGGAATAGATTGGCCACTAAGAGCATCTATTTTTACAGATTTCATTGAAGATAAAAATCATATTGTAAGCGCTGTGGCATTAAATTCTTTACTTTGGCAAGGTATGAGAATTTTAGCTCCAGGATTAGGTGGATTTATTATCGCTTATTATGGCACTCCAATAATATTTTTTATAAGTTCTTTAGGATTTCTTATAATGGCTTCGGCTCTAATTATAATAAAGCATGAGCCACCAAATGTAGCACCGAGAATCAAAAAATCTTTTGTAAGCGAAACGATGGAAGGAATAAATTTTATTGCGAAAGATACTGTCTTTAGAATTATTATTATAATTAGTTACTTAACTATGGGATTTGCGATGTCTTACCTTCAATTGATCCCATCACTTACTGAAATATATAAAAATACTTCTTATGGGAATATTTCATCTCAAATAATGGGCATTATGCTTTCTGTTGGGGGAATAGGAGCAGTAACTGGAAATATGATAACTTCTGGAATAAAAAACAAAATAAACTTAGGTAAAATAACTCTAAGTATGAATATAGTCTCTGTAGTATTAGTTTTTTTCTTTGGGTTATCAAATTATTTAACCGCTAATGAAAATATTTATGATAATCCTTGGATTTCGATGAATTTATTACTTTCTATTGTGTTTATATTTTTTGCTGGAATATCAAATGCAATTTTTATTGTTTGCTCGATAACAATACTACAAATGAAAGTTCCTGAAAATCTGAGAGGAAGAGTTATGGGAATTCATACTATAACTTTTAGTATGTTAACTGCAGGTGCATTGGTTCTTGGATTAGTTGCTGAATTTTCAACATCAAGCATATCAATTATGATTTTTTCAGGAATTCTAATTGTAATTAATACGATAGTTTATTTTAAGAATCCAAATATAAAAGCCATAATCTAACAACCGATATAAGGAATCAAAAAAGAAAATTTAGACCTATTCTTAGAAAACAAAAAATAAAACAAATTATAGATAAAGTATAAAAATTTAAGCGACAACAAAATTTTGGAAACAAATGATATTTTGCCATTACAATGAGCTAATATTTTTAAAATTGCAATTCCACCTAAATAAATTCTTTCATCTTCACATACAATTTTTTTAGATGGCGTTGATAAATCTATCTTCATTCCTGAGCCAATTATTGAATTTTCATCATTTGGAAGAAATGTCCAATAAGATGATCTTTCAAGTACCCAATTTTTGAAACAAGTACAAATTTTACAATTATGATCGTAAAATACAATTTTTGTCATAACTACCTCTTGATTATCTTTCTATGAAAATCTTAGGTTATATATTTAATATTGTATAAAAGATAATAAAAAAGTAATGAAGATTTCATAATAATATTAGTTTTAGTATTTTGTAATTTTCAAAATAAAACTTTTGATAAGATTTAATAGGTATTATAATGCCGGAGTGGCGGAATGGCAGACGCGGTCGACTCAAAATCGGCTGGGGAAACCCGTGTGGGTTCGACTCCCACCTTCGGCACCATAAATTTTTATTTTTTGAATAATCTATAATCTATTTTGTTATCAATTAAATTTTTTATATATTTAAAAGAATAATTTTATGTTAAAATTGAATTCATGCGGGGGTAGCTCAGTTGGTAGAGCGTCTGCCTTCCAAGCAGAATGTCGCGAGTTCGAATCTCGTCTCCCGCTCCAATTTTTTCCAAATATCTATAAATTTTAAAGTAAATTCTAAATTTCAAAATTTCATGATTGATTTTTGCTCATAATAAACTATTATTGCTAGATAATTTTTTTATTTAATACTTAAACATTCATAGAGTCTTAAGTGTTAATATCAGAATAAGATAACAAGAATTACGGGAGCTAATATTGAAAGCAGCAGTTCTATTTGAAACTAAAGGTAAACTTTCAGTTGAAAATGTTGATATTTCAGAACCAAAAAAAGATGAGGTTTTAGTAAAAATAAAAGCAAGTGGTTTATGCCATACAGATTGGGAAACCATGCATGGTTATCAACCTGTAAATTTACCTGCAATAATAGGTCATGAAGGAGCGGGAGTTGTTGAAGCAGTAGGTGAAGGTGTCGATAACGTAAGCGTTGGAGATAATGTAATTTGTTCATGGAACCCAAATTGTGGGATATGTTTTTACTGTGATAATGGCCAGCCAATTCTTTGTGAAGTGCAAAAAAAATATAATTCTCAAGGTGTACTATTCGATGGAACAACTAGAGCTTCTCTTAATGGTCAAAATTTACATTACTATAGCCTTGTTTCTACTCATGCAGAATACACAATTATTCCTAAGCAAGGCGCAGTAAAAGTAAGAAAAGATTTTCCTCTAGATAGAGCATCTTTATTAGGTTGTGCTGTAATGACAGGATATGGCGGAGCAGTATATGCAGGAAATATAAAACCAGAAACCTCAGTTGTAGTTATAGGATGCGGTGCAGTTGGATTAAGCGCAATTCAAGGGGCAAGAATATCAGGTGCATCAAAGATTATAGCTGTTGATATTTTTGATAACAAATTAGAATTTGCAAAAAAAGTTGGAGCTACACACACTATTAATTCTAAGATAGACAATCCAATAGAGGCTTGCTTAGAAATAACTGATGGCAGAGGCGTAGATTGTGCAATTGAATCAGCAGGTCATAATGAAACAATTCGACAAACTTTAGAATGTTCAAGACCCGGTGCTAGAATTGTTATTTTAGGCAAAACTCCTTATGGAGTAGAAATAAATTTACCTTTTTATACACTTATGGGAGAAAGAGAATTAATTAGAACTTCATATGGAAAAAGTCATCCTAGAATTGATTTTCCAAGACTAGCTAATTTATATATGGATGGTAAATTATACTTAGACGAAATGATAACAAAAACATATAAAATAGAGGAAATTAACGAAGGGTTTGATGCACTAGAAAGAGGAGAACTTGCTAGAGGATTAGTAATATTTTAATTAGGAGAGAAATTAATGGGAAAAGTACTTAAATTTTCAGGAAATAATATAGATAGATTAGAAGTTGAAAGAAGAAACGAGGATTGGGTTTCAGAAAAAATCAATGATCCAAACTCAAAAGTCTTGGTTTACAATAGATCTAAAATTTTAGTAAAAAAAATATACTCAAATATTACTGTTAAATTTCTTAGGTTAGGTGACATTAGAGAATCTGGGATTGATCCTAAATTAATTTTACTTGGAGATCTTGGTGGAGAAATTTATCTATCTACAGACTTAAATGATGTTGATGAAGAAATAGTAAATGGACTTATTTCCAAAGATGAAGAATTTATAGACTGTAGGACTGCTGGAGACCAACTAAGTCAAGCTCAAGGTGGAATGATAAGTCAAAGTAAAAGTCAACTTGAGTGGAACAGAAAAAATTCTTTTTGTGGAATTTGTGCAGGAAAAACAGAAGGATTAAGAGGAGGGCAATCTAGAAAATGCTCAAGCTGTGAAATAGAACTTTTCCCTAGAACAGATCCAGTTATTATATCCCTCGTAACTAATGGTGAATATTGTCTTTTAGGTCAGTCAAAAGGAAGATTATCAAGACTAAATATATATTCTTGTTTAGCAGGATTTATTGACCAAGGTGAATCTATTGAAGAAGCCGTTGCCAGAGAAATCATGGAAGAATCTGGTATAAAAGTCAAGAATGTAAAGTATTACGCATCTCAGCCTTGGCCTTTTCCTTGGTCACTGATGATTGGTTGTCATGCTGAAGCTGAAACAGAAGAAATTAACTTTGATGAGCATGAAATGCACTCAGTAAAATGGTTTCATAGAGATGAAGTTTTATCAGCATTAGAAGAAAAAAACGACAATTTATCAGTACCCGGCAATATAGCTATAGCCCATCATCTAATAAAGGCTTGGGCCACAAAAGAGGTCTAATCAGAATCTTCTCTTCTTTGTTGTGCGATATCAAGAGAATCACTGAATTCACCAGGGATTATTCCAATAAGTTGTCCACCTAGTAGATCTTTAACATCTATTACCACTCCAACCATAATACTCTCACGGATTACTAAATCTGCTGCCTCTCTAGAGGTATCCTTTAGACTATTTTCAAACATTTTTGCAATAGCTTCTTCAGAGATTTCAAGTCTTCCGTCTTCATCCTCATCTGGAGTATAAGTCCATCTAGCAGTTATGTTGACTATAATAGTTGTAATCAAGAATCCTAATATTAGTCCAGATGCCAATCCTCCAACTTGATTTACCTTGTCTCCAATACCAAAAGTCATTTTGGAAACAATAGCTTGAATTACTCCACTAAATAGTTGGACTCCTAAGAAACCTCCAATAAGTAATAGCCCATAACCAATTACTGTTACTAATCCATCACTTTCAAGTTCAAGCCCTATTGCATCAACTATCATTTGAGATAAAAATCCTCCAATAATCATAGTTACAGCTACCAATACTATATACAAGATATTTTTTACCAAACCTATTCTGAAGCCTAGAATAACTCCAAGAACAATAGGTGCTATTAGAACCCAATCATACCAATTCATAAGAAACCTCTTTTAATATATATCTTTTCAATATTACAACTTTACTCTAATATATTTTAATAACGTTTATGTTAATATATAGATAAAAAAATATATTGCTTGTAAAAATCATATCAGAAATCAAAAAAAGAGGGGTCCTAATCTTAGGTTAGGATTAAAATCAAAAGCTATGGAAAATCTTTCAATCTCAAAATTTAGTTTCAAGAAAATTATCACATCTTCATTAATATTAATGTTTATCTTAATTTCTGGAATAAATACTCAAAATAATATATCTGCACAGATGCCACCAATGGGTGGAATGATGGGTGGAGGAATGGGTACAATGGGATCATCAGCTACAGATTCATCTTGTAGGCAAAATCCCGGAACAGGAGAAGTTTTCTGTGAAGTTGAGATGGATGTAAGTATGATGAGTATGACTCACACATCTAGTGATGTGGAACATTATGAAGGTCAAGGAATTTGGTTTCAGGGATGTTTGATTCCTGGTCAGCAGTATGAAAACTATGAAGCTGCTTGGATAGAAAGACATTATAATGCAAATCAGGATCATAGAGGCTCTAGAGCTGGTGATCAGCAGTTTACAAACGTATTTATAAGAGGTAATATGCCGACTCAACCTGGTCAAACAATTGGAAAATGTAAGTATCAATTCTTTAAAATTGATTCTCCATTAGTACAACCTGGCCAGCCTTATCACAATCCCCAATGGGAATCTGATCAAGAAACACAAAGAATGTATGAAGAGGCAGACAGAATTAGAAGAGATGCTGAAAGAAAAAGAGCTGAAGAAGAGCTTCTTCGTGCTAAACAACAGGCAGAGCTTGATCTTCAAAGACAAGAAGAAGAAAGAAAAAGAAATGAACAACAAAATCAGGGTGGATTTGATTTATTCGGGGGCCAGGGACCTGTTGGAAATATATTTAGTAACTCATTTCAACCACCACCAGATGATGAAGTCCCTCAAGGACCTTTCATAAACTTAACTTCAATAGCTGAAATAGATAGATGGAAAACTATGGAATGTATAGGTAATACAGTCCAAGATATAACAGGTATGAGTTATGAACAAGCATATATGGATTTTGCTTTCCCTTTGGGTGTAAGAATGATGGATGAACCAGATTTTTATTACGACGCAGTAGTAAATTGTATGCATTTGAGTTACGATAAGCTTCTCAGCGGAGCTTGGGGAGTAGATACAAATACAAATGGAATGTTTGGTGGAAAGGCTCCAAGAAATGAAATGGATCAAATGCTTCAAAACTGTATAGTGCCGCATATTTCCGATGTCTTAAATATTCCTAATGACATCATTAGAGATGACGCTTTATCAGTTGAATCTGGAAGAAGATCTGTTACAAGAGAAGAAATGCTAGCTGCTTATGACTGTTTTATAAAATTTGATGAAGATATAAGAAATAGTAATTCTTCAGGCAGTCCTCAATATTTTCCACTCAATTCTGATTTGCTTACTTCATTTGTTTACGGAGACCAAGAAATACCTGGGCAAGCATGTATGGTAGATTCTATTTCAGACTCCAGAGGAATGAACAGAGAAGATTCTCAAAGAATAGTTGAAGATTTAGTTAATTTCGCTGTAGGAAGGTCCGACCGGTGGGGATTTCTAGAAAGTGATGCAAACCCTCAGCACAAAAACGATGTAGTTAACAGAGTAATATCATGTAATCAAGAATTAGACTGGCTTAGGGATTACCAATCCTCAATAAGCGGAGGTGGAGTTAATTTAGAAGATATCTTTGCTAGACTTGCAGAACCTGAGTTCCAAAAATGTGTAAAAGATGAATACAAAGAACTTAGTAATGGTGATAGAGATTTTGCAGATATGATGTATGACCAAATGATTGAAGGATTTATGATGTACCAAGATCCAACAGAAATCATAAATAGACCTCTCTCATACAGGCAAACATCAACAATACTTGATTGTGCTGAAGATTTTGGTACAGACCAAGAAACTTTCAGTATAATTCAACCTTATCTTAGTCAATATACTATAGACCTCGACCAAATTGATTTTTCTTGGTCTGGAGGAATGGGATACGATCAAAAATCTGAAACACTTATAGGTTGTATAGATGATAGTTGGCATGAAAATGATCGTGATTTGGGTAACGTAGGTGCAAATGCCGAACAAATAGTTTTCAACATTTTTGAGAGAGGAGGAAGCTTAAATGCCCTAAAGCCTCTTAATAGAGATTATACTCAAGATGAACTTGACGATGTTGTGGAGTGCTTAGAAGAAAGACCTGAATTTGACTGGATATCACAGTATGATAATCCAAATTATGACTTTGAGCCTCTTTTTGAAAGTGATTTATTCTCTCAATCGAATGTAGATTTTCAATCTTCTGCTGCTGATTTTAGACAAAATATTGCCACTAATAACAATTCTAATATGGTGTCTGGTTCACTTATGGGTGGTGGAGCTCTTGAAAATCTTCGATTAGACTTAGTCAATTCTGCTAGAGGTTCTGCTGCTGAAGATTGTATGGTAGCAAACCTTGCAAGAGAAAAAGGCGAAACTGAAAACTATATTAAGACTTCATACATAGCTAATTTAATTTGGGAACCTACTCAAAGACCTTCAAAAAATGAAAGAGAAGCTCTTGAAAATTGTGAATCTCAAATCAGATCTGCGACTCAAGGTAAAGGTGGATTAAGCTCACTACTAAAAATAGGTTCTTATGGTGATCCTGATTATTTTGCACAACCTTCAGACAGCCAAAGAGCATGTATGGTGAATGAGTACAAAAAAGTCTTTGGTTATATGATTGAAAGTTCTGGTGCTAATCCGGATGAAAGTGCTGCAAAAGCTATTTCAGAAATATCATTACCCGGAACTTATAATGGTTCTCATCCAATTTTAGGAGATAAAGCTCCTAACTTAAGACCTCCCTCATCGATTGAACTTGAAGCATTATCAAACTGTAAGATAATAGATTTGTATGTTTTCGAGGGAAGTAGGCTCAGGAAGCTGATACCTGGAGTTGATACAGCTGATCTTCCTGTAGGAGAGCTCATAAATAATCCTTCAAATCTAGCTATATTAGGTATATTAATAACACTGTTCTTTTCAGTACTACAAATGGTGAGAGGTAAATAATGACTACTACTAGAGTTCCTACAGGTATAAATTTGGTTTTCAGAGTGATTTCAAGGATGATGGTAGCTTTACTTGTATCTCTGCCAATAATAGCATTAGGTGTTGCGCTTATAATATACTCTCAAACTGATGGAAGTGTACCAATTTGGACTGGATTTGCAGCTCTGATCTCTGGGCTACTACTCTTAGTTTTAGGTTTTTATATGACTGCTGTTGGAGCTTTCCCAAAGCCTACTTTAGGTCAAGGAGAAGAAGTTCAAATTGAAAGACATCCTACTATGAAACCTGCATATGCAAGAATAGTCGTTGCATTACCCTTATTTTTCATTAGTGCGGTTTTATACGTCTCAACTGATTTCGCTTATATATTCCCTTTCATAACTTTCATAATTGGATCATGGTTATTTTTTAAAGGAACTATGAGGTATTTCAGAAATCTTCATATAACTTATATTGTTACCGATAGAAGAGCAATTTATATGTTTAAGTTTTTATACTTACATACAAACGAAATTCCTGTTGGAAGAATAGTTCAAATATCAGAAAAAAGGACTCTGATTGAAGCTCTTACCGGAAGGGGAACTGTAGTTGTTTCATCAGGTATAGGAAGTAGAATGACCATTAGTATGGAAGAAATAGATAATCCTGGAAGCGTAGCGGAAGCTCTTAGAAGTATGCTTCCATCAACAAGAGAAGCTTAGGAGGCAATAAATGGATATTGGTTTTGTCACAAGTTTAGTATCAATACCTTTGGTAGGAGCACTTGGAACAGCAGCTTGGAGAATTCAAGCAACTATAACAGCAAGAAAACAAAGTGAAATTGATCAATTAAAAACAGAAATTGAATCAATAAGAACTATTCATGCTGAACAGATGACTTTGCAGAAAGAAAAAACTGAACTTACTAATGACCAGATGGATACTCTTATTAGTAATAGAACAAAAGAAATGGCAGAAAAAATTGAAACTGAATTCATCAGTAAGGTAAGACAATGGAAACAGTATGCAATTGTAGGAATAACTGCGTCAACTGGCTTATTAATCTTTGTGTTAGGATTATTATTTGCTATGATTCCAAGGTCGGCATCAGATGAACCAGTTATGACATTGGTTAATGATGAAAATGTCAGAAATGAAATAACAAGATTTGGTCTTCATAACGACTCAGTTGCAGGAACAGTTTTATTTGCCCATGGGCCTACATTTATGTGGGGTACGATAATAGGTGCTTTAATTTTGGTTATTGCTATAGTTATAATTGGTGTAAACACATTTTTTACCTCTAAGCCAAAAACTACCATATCATCTGATGATAATGGAGAAAATGTCATAAATGAAACCAGTAATTAAGAACAAAAATGATCATAAACAGCACCCTATTCTAGGTTCACCTGAAGGTGTACCAACGGTAGTATCCTTGTATCATGATCATCAACCAGGAGAAACAAGTACTCATCATACTCATCCCTGGGAGCATCAAGCTTACATAACTAGAGGTGAAGGAATCATTTTTGTAGATGGAGAAAAATACCCAATAAAAGAGGGTGATTTTGTGTTAATTCCTCCAAACGCAGATCATTATTTTGAAAATACCGGTAATTCTGTTCTTAGTAGAGTAACATTCAATCCGCTGGCAAGTGAAGATCACTTAGGCTAAATCATA
Source organism: Dehalococcoidia bacterium (assembly GCA_022451965.1). Lineage (NCBI taxonomy): Bacteria > Bacillati > Chloroflexota > Dehalococcoidia > Dehalococcoidia bacterium. Next base: position 32,816 of record JAKUNJ010000002.1, read on the forward strand.
TAATATAATTAACAGATTTACTATAAATAGTGTAATATTTAATAGTAAAAATAATTTCTATGGTTATCTCTAGTTTAAAAAAAATTATAGCTGCAAATTTAATTTTAGTATTTTTTCTATTTTCAGGAATAAATACACAAAATAATATTTCAGCTCAAATGCCTTCTTCTGGAGGAGATTTTTTATTTGAAGAATCAGAGTGTAGAAATAATCCTGGTACAGGTGAAGTCTTCTGTGAATTAACTCTTGATACAAGTATGCAAATAATGACGCAGACTGTAGCGCCTAAAGAATACTATGAAGGTCAAGGAGTTTGGTTTCAAGGATGTAGAATTCCAGGTCAAGATCATAATACTCATGATTCTGCTTGGATTGAAAGACACTACACTGCTGAAGCTGGATCTATTGGTACTTGGGGAGAAAGTGTTACTAACTTCTATAATTTGGATCCATCTGCAAAAGTTACTCATGTTTTATTTAGAGGAAATGTACCTCAAGAGCCTGATAGACAAAGAATTAGGTGTCAATATCAATTTTTTACAGTAGATTCCCCTTTAGTACAACCTGGTCAGCCTTACCATAATCCTCAATGGGAAGCAGATCAAGAAACACAAAGAATGTATGAAGAGGCAGACAGAATTAGAAGAGAAGCTGAAAGAGCAAGAGCTGAAGAAGAGCTTCTTCGTGCTAAACAACAGGCAGAACTTGATCTTCAAAGACAAGAAGAAGAAAGAAAAAGAAATGAACAGGATCAGGGCGGATTTCAAGATTTATTTGGACAAGGACCTGTTGGAAATATATTTAGTAACTCATTTCAACCTCCTGATGATTTACCACTAGGTCCTTACATAAATTTAACTGAAATTCCCTCTGATGCAAGCGAAGTTGTAACAGATTGTGTCGCTAATTTTATATCTTCAGAAACAGGAATGAGTTACGAGCAAGCATATATGGATTTTGCTTATACACTTGGTGTAAGATGGCTACAAGATCCAGATTTTTATTACCACGCAGTAGTAGATTGTATGCATTTGAGTTACGATAAGCTTCTCAGCGGAGCTTGGGGAATTGATGGAGATTATTTCACAGAAAATCCTCCTCTAGGAGACTTAGATAATCTTATAGATAACTGCATAGTCCCTCATCTATCAAATGCTTTAAATATTCCTAGAGAAATCATTTTAGATGATATCGAAATTGTCCAAAGTGGTAAAAGATCAGTAACAAGAGAGGAAATGTTGGCTGCCTACGATTGTTGGATAACTCATGATGGCAGATATAATAATAACTTTCAAGAACCCCCTCAAAATGGTGGTGGTTATGAGACCTTAGATATAGGATTGCTATTTGAGACTATTTATGGAGGTGAAGAAATACCTGGTCAAAACTGTATGCTTAATTCACTAAGTTCCATACATTTTGATTTAGGTTTCTCGCACTCCATAGTAGACAGTTTAGTTGACTTTGCCGTTGGCCGAACTGATGATTGGCGTATGTATGAAGATCGTCTAAGTGATGAGCATCAAAATTATGTAATAAACACTGTTATTGGATGTAACCAAGAATTAGACTGGCTTAGAGACTATCAAGCTTCACTTACTGAAGGTCCTAATCTTGAAGCTGTATTTGCTAGGTTAGTTCAACCAGAATTTAGAGATTGTATTATTGGAAAATTTGAAGACTATGGTGATATAGAGGAAAGTTGGGGTAATGAATTATATGACAGGATGCTAAAAGGATTTGTTGAAGCTCAAGATCCAACAGAATATACTAACAGGCCTCTTGGTGAACAACAATATAATTCAATAGTTGATTGTGCAGTTGAGTTTGAAGTTGATCCAGAAACTCTAACATATGTCCCTGCATACCTAAGCCAGTACACACACTTTATTGAAGAGGTCGAATTTTCGTGGTCTAGAGGACTTGATGCAGAAGATAAATATGACAGGCTTGTTGAATGTATAGCCGATGGGTTTGAAAACTCAGGTTATGGAGATGATTTAGTAAGAAAAGCTGAAGAATCTGCTGATACCATGATGTGGAATGTATTTTATAGTGGCTTAGGCGTTAATTCCCAAAAACCATTAGGAAGAGATTTTACTGGTATTGAATTAGATACTGTTTTTGATTGTTTGGAACAAAAGCAAGAATTTGAATGGATCGATAATTTTTATAATAGTAATTATGATTATGAACCTCTTTTTGAAAGTGATTTATTTAGCCAATCTAATGTAGATTATCAATCTTCTGCTGCTGATTTTAGGCAGACTATATCAAGTAACACTTCTGGACAAGCAAATTCTAATATGGTATCTGGATCTCAAATTCTAGGAGAACCTTTAGAAATGGAAAGGCTAGAAGCAGTTAATTTAGCTAGAGGAGCATCTGCTGAAGATTGTATGGTAGCAAACCTTGCAAGAGAAAAAGGCGAAACTGAAAACTATATCAGATCTTCCTATATAGCTAATTTAATTTGGGAACCTACTCAAAGACCTTCAAAAAATGAAAGAGAGGCTCTTGAAAATTGTGAGTCTCAAATCAGATCTTCGACTAATGGATTAGGTGGATTAGAATTATTATTACGGTTTGGTTCTTACGGTGATCCTGATTATCTATCTGAACCTTCAGATACCCAAAGAGCATGTATGGTGAATGAGTACAAAAATGACTTTGGTTATATGATTGAAAGTTATGGAGGAAACCCAACAGAAAGTGCTGCAAAAGCTATTTCAGAAATATCATTGCCCGGAACTTATAATGGTTATCATCCAATTTTAGGAGATGTTCCTAACGTAAGACCTCCCTCATCCAAAGAACTTAATGCAATATCTAACTGTAGAGTTGAAGATTTATTTATTTATGAAGGAAGTAGACTCAGGAAGCTTATACCTGGAGTTAATACAGCCGATCTTCCTATAGGAGAGCTTATAAATAATCCTTCAAATCTAGCTATTATGGGTATATTAATAACACTGTTCTTTTCAGTACTACAAATGGTGAGAGGTAAATAATGACTACTACTAGAGTTCCTACAGGAATAAATTTGATTTTCAGAGTGATATCGAGAATGATGGTTGCTCTACTAGTTTCTCTTCCAATAATTGGACTAGGTATAGCATTGATTATTTACTCTCAAACCGATGGTAGTGTACCAATTTGGACAGGATTTGCAGCTTTAATCTCTGGATTTCTATTATTGATTCTTGGTTTTTATATGACAGCAGTTGGAGCATTTCCAAAGCCTACTTTAGGTCAAGGAGAAGAAGTTCAAATTGAAAGACATCCTACTATGAAACCTGCATATGCAAGGATAATAGTTGCGTTACCATTATTTTTCATTAGTGCAGTATTATACGTCGCAACTGATTTCGCTTATATTTTCCCATTTATCACTTTCATAATTGGATCTTGGTTATTTTTCAAAGGAACTATGAGATATTACAGAAATCTTCATATAACTTATATTGTTAC
>JAKUNJ010000002.1:36386-50535 GCA_022451965.1 Dehalococcoidia bacterium
GGAAGTAGAATGACCATTAGTATGGAAGAAATAGATAATCCTGGAAGCGTAGCGGAAGCTCTTAGAAGTATGCTTCCTTCAACAAGTGCACAATAATTTTTACTTTTCTATTTTCCAAACAAAAGCTGGTGGTACATTCAAAATAGATAAACCAACTAATTTCTTTTTTAAGTTATATTGATTGATTATTTTTTTTGAAAAAGAACATCTTAAGAAATATGTAATCTGGATAAATTTTCCTTTGGAATGAAGATTTTTTATAGATAGTTCACATAATTTATCTCTGTTTTCTTCGGTCATAGACACTAATGGAATCCCAGAAATAATATGCGTAATTTTATTCGAATAATTCTTTTCATAATTACTTAAGAATGAGATAGCATTTTCCGTGATTATTTTAGCTTTAGGAAAATCAGACTTTAATATTTTTGAAAAATTTTCATTTACTTCAACTAAAATTAGATCTTTTTCTTTAACACCTCTGTTCAATATTTCTCTTGTTATCTTACCTGTTCCTGATCCAAGTTCTACGACAACATTATCAGGAGATTTATTTATTTCTGAACTCATTAATCTTGATGCAAATCTTGAGGTAGGTAAAACAGCACCAATTTCAAGTGGATGATTGAGGTAATTTTTAATCCATATAAATAGTTTTTTCATCAATACTTAAAGATCTAGCTTATCGCTAATTTTTTTATTATGAAAATTTGAATCCCCAAATGCTAGTTTTTGGTGTTGCATTTTTCTAGTTAAAACTTGAAGATCATAGTCCCAGGTATAGCCAATTGCACCATGTAATTGATGTGAAATTTGGCAAACATCATGAAACGCTTTTGAAACATAAGCTTTTGATCTGTTTACATCTAAATCTGCATCATCTGTATTTGTAAGTTTCCAAGAAGCTTTTCTAGAAAATTGAGTTGAAACTTTAGTTAATATAGCCATATCAGCTGCATGGTGTTGAACAGCTTGAAAAGAACCTATTGGTCTATCAAATTGCTTCCTATCCTTAATATAATCAAGAGTCATATCCATAACTTTAGCTGCAGCTCCAGACATTTCTGAAGACTTACCAGAGGCTCCATAATTAAATACTTTTTGCAAAGTATTCCAACCTTCACCTTCCTCTCCTATTATTTGAGAGGATTCTAATTTTATTTCTTGAAAGTTAACCTTATATATTTTTTCTCCACCTATACTTTCCATTTTCTGAATTTCTATTCCTTCTGTATCTTTAGGAACTAGAAAAAGAGAGGTCCCCTCTTGATTTTCAGTTGATGCAGCTATAATAAAATAATCAGCAGAATTTGCATCATTAACAAAAAGTTTTTCTCCGTTCAAAGTCCATCCCTCATTATTTTTAATTGAAGTAGTGTTTGAAATTTCTGATTCGTCAAAACTTCCTGTTTTTTCGTTAAATGCTAGAGAAATTTTAATTTGACCAGTTGCAATTTTAGGTAAAATTTCTTTTTTCTGATCTTCAGTTCCTGAAAGTAATAAAGTTTGTACACCAGTGATAGCTGTACTAAAGAAAGGACCTGAAAGACCTACCCTTCCCATTTCCTCTAACAGAATAGACATATCATCAAACTTAAATCCCGATCCTCCATATTCTTCAGGGATCATTAATCCTAACCAACCCATCTCTGCGATATTTTTCCAGATTTCATCAGTTATTCCAATTTCATCAGATTCCATTGCTCTAATGAAATCCATAGGACAATTTTCTTCTAAAAAAGCTCTAGATGATTCCTGAAGCATTTTTTGTATTTCTGATAATCCTAAATCCATTTTTTTTCTCTACTTACTGTTAACTTTTAATTTATCTTCCCTAGGAAGTCCTAACCCTCTTGTAGCAATTATATTTTTTTGAATTTCGGTTGTTCCAGCAAAAATAGTATAAGCTGTTACAGTTAGTTGCTGCTTTAGATATTTACCATCAAAAGGAGCAGAAGAGTCAGATAATTGACCGTATAGGCCAGCAAAATCTGTGCCAATTTTAGCAACTTTTTGGGACAATTGAGTTCCTAATATTTTTGCAACTGATCCTTCAATACTTGGAACTTCTCCTTGAGATTGAAGATAAGCAACTTCGTAAGCAACAAGTCTAGCAGCTTCAATATCTAAATCTAGATCTACTAAGGTTTTATTTATATAAGGATCTTGAATTAATGGAACTCCATTACTATCGTTTGTATTCTTGACAAGTTCTACTATCTCTTCAAAATTTCTTCTTGCTGTAGCAGGATATTCTACACCAGATCTTTCAAAATCTAGTAATGTAGCTGCAATATACCAACCTTTATTCAACTCTCCTATTAATGCATCCTTGGGTATTTTTACATCTTCAAAAATCACTTGATTAAAATGATGGCTTCCTGCCATATTAATAATAGGTTTAACTTGGATATTTGCATCTTTAATATTTGCTAAGAAAAAGCTTATCCCTTTATGTTTAGGGGCATCTGGGTCAGTTCTTCCTAGAAAAAATATCCATGAAGCCTTATGAGCCATGGAAGTCCAGACCTTTGTACCATTTACAAGCCAATGATCACCTTTATCTTCTACTTTTAGTTTTAATGAAGCTAGATCTGATCCGGAGTCTGGTTCTGAATAACCTTGGCACCATTGAACTTCTCCATTAGCTATTGGTGGTAAAAATCTCTTTTTTTGTTCTTCTGTTCCATGCACCATCAAAGTTGGACCTAACATTTTAGCTCCAAAACCATCTCTACCAGGCATTCTGTGGTACGACATTTCTTCGTTAAAAATCACTTGCTTCATATAAGAAGCACCTTGACCTCCATACTCTGTTGGCCAGGCCATAGTCAGCCATCCTTTTTTAGCAAGTTTTTTTCTTATTTCTAGGCCATACTCAAATCCATCTGCAGATTCATCAACACCTTGCCAGTCCTTAAAATCTCCTTGTATTTCATCTCGAATCCATGATCTAAGTTCCTGTCGAAAATCTTCATCTTCTTTACTAAATTCATATCTCATAAAAACACCTATTATGTATGTAAATTATATTTTTATTAGTTTATAACTATTTAGATCTTTTTATAGTGCTTAAGTCTATTTATCTTATCTTTTTAAGTATCCAATTTATGAAAAAAAATGGAGCAAAAATTATACTATAAAGTTTTCTTAATCCTACAGATGGTGTTGAACGACCTTTCCATTTGAGGTCACCATCAAAGGAAGATAAAAAAGATCTGTAAGCACTAAATAAAAGAACTATCATTGCAAATGGATAAAGAAAACTTGAAAAAAAACTTAATGAAAATGATTTTGAAGAAATTAAAATAGATCCAAAAATACATGCGATAGATAAAAGAGATAAAGTAAGAAAATTACTTTGTAATTCAATGCCCAAAAAATAAGAAAATAAATTTAAGAAGGGTAGATAAAATAGAATCAATAATCCAAAAAAGGCAAATATAAAAAATAAAATATTATATCTAAATGTTGCAAAAATAGACTTAGCATGACCATCTACAGCTTCTATAGATGATTTATAACCATTAGTTTCTACTATATTAGTTCCATCTAAAACTGACGCTGAAAAACCAAATGTCTTAATTGATCTAGCTAATTCAAAATCATCTAATACTAGTCCTTTAATTTTTTCATGACCACCTATCTTTATATATGCTTCTTTATTAAAAAGTAAAAATTGCCCAAATCCTGCTGCGAATAAACTATATGGCAATTTCTTTGCAATTAACATAGGAACCCAGCATAGAATAAAAAATGAAACCATTATCCAAATTAAGTAATCTGTAAAGTTTAAGATTTTTCTTTTAGGTATTAATGTTAAAAATTCTAAATTATTCTCTTGAATTTCACGAATACCTGATGAAACTGCATATTGACCTAATCTCGTATCAGCATCTATAAATAGTAGATATGAACCTTTAGAAAGCTTAGATAATTGATGACATGCCCAATTTTTCCCTGCCCATTCTTTAGGAAGTATTTCTCCTTTGATAGCAGAAACATTTGAGTATTTGCTGGATAAAAATTTTATTTTATTAAGTGTGTTATCAGTTGAATTATCGTCTATAAGTAAAATTTCAATATTATCATAATCTTGATTTACCAAAGACTCAACACAATCATCAATATTATCTTCCTCGTTTCTACAAGGCACCATGATTGAAATTAATTCTTCTGATTTTGGCTTAAGAGGTTTTGGCTTAGAAAATGAAATTAAATTAAGAAAAGAAACGACAAATGTGTATGAAGAAATTATTGCAATTACTAGAAGTAATTCATCAAAAAAATCAATCATACTTTACTCCAAAAAGATCTTTTACTCTTTTGAAATTTGGGGGAGATTGTAATTCTTTTCTATGATTATAAACCATAACTAGACTTGCAAATATCCACAAAAACATAAACTGAGAATTTGAGATATGTTCATTGGATATATTAGTTGTCATTCCATAGATAAAAAATCCTAAATGAACTATATTTACTGTCCATGCATCATTTTTTTGGATTGTATACATTATTGCTAACAATCCGAATATTATCAGAGCTGATTCAACATTAAATAAAGCCAGCCACATAGCAGCAGTAACTGCTAAAGCTTTACCTCCTTTAAATTTTAAAAAAGGTGAGAATGAATGACCTAGTATTGGCATTGCTGAAACTAAAACTAAATCATAACCACTAATATCGAAATATTGATAAGCAAGCCAAATAGGTAATATGGCCTTAAGGAATTCTACAAACATAACAGACATTCCTATTAGAGCTCCTCCTGTTTTCCAGGCATTTACAGCTCCAGGATTGTTATCTCCAACTTCTCTTACATCTTTTCCGGATAAAATTTTGGTAAATATTATAGAGAATGGAATTGCACCACTAAAAAAGGCTATTATTAAAAATATTAAAGTTACCATCTGTTGAATTCTATGAAATTATAATTTTGTACTTTTATATTACTAAATTAGATATGAAATCATATCTAATTTAGTAACTTTATTGACTATTATTTATACTCTGCAATTTCAGATAAACTTTCATTATAATTAGCTTCAGGAAGAGCAACATATCCACCTTCTTCAGAAAGCATTTTTCCATTTTCTAGATAAAACTTTACAAATTCATATACTTCAGGCTTTGATAGGTCAGAATTATTGACATATATGTACATCGGTCTTGATAAAGGAGCATATGATGAATCATTAATTGTTTGTTCACTTGGAGCTATGCATCCAGTTCCTCCATCCACACTCAGAACTTTTAATTGATCCTCATTTTCTATGTAGTATGCATATCCAAAGTATCCAATAGAACCTTTATCCCCAGACACACCCATTACTAAAACATTATCATCTTCAGATGGTGTGTAATCAGCTCTAGTTTTACCCTCTTCTCCATTTATAACATCTGTAAAATAATCAAAAGTTCCTGAGTCTGTTCCAGGTCCATACAAACTCATTTCCTTATCGGGGAAACTTGATCGTACTTGATTCCAGTTATTTATAGTTGAACCTTGGTCCCAAATAAGATTTAATTCTTTTGTTGTAATACAATCAATCCAGTCATTAGATTTATTTACAACAACTGATAGTCCATCATATGCAACTTCTAATTCAGTAAATTCTATTCCATTTTCTAAGGCAAGAGCAGCTTCTTTATCTTTTATTTCTCGCGAAGCATTAGATATAGCTGTTTCTCCAACAACGAATCTTTTCATACCTCCACCTGTACCTGAAATACCAACAGGAATTTGTACCCCTGGATTAGACTCTCTGAATATTTCAGCAGCAGCAACAGTAATTGGAAAAACTGTTGATGATCCATCAATTTCTATAGTCCCAGAAAGATCCGAATCAGAAGTATTTTCTTCAGTTGAACACCCAAAAATCATGATCAAAATAATAAAAATATAAACTGATAAATGTTTTTTAAATAAATTTTTCATTATTGCTCCTTTTCACTAAATATAATAATACAAAAAGAGCTGTAGAAATATATTAAATGCACATTAAGCTTATATTAAGAGCTGTTAAAAAAAATTAAATTAATAATATTATTTCATAATTGAAAAAAATTGATCTTGATATTCCTCAAATAGACCCCAATCATTCAATTCTTTATGAACGTCTTCTGGTCTTACTTTACCTTTTTTTGCCAAAGAAATTAATTCTTCAATTCTTTTTCTTTCAGAGATAGGGACACCATCTTTTATTTCTAATAAACCAGATTGATTTAGTTCATTAAAATTATTTTGGGAAGATGATTTAGTGTAGTCAAATATAAATTTTAATAAAGAAACATCCCATAAAGAATTTACACCTCTTATGACAGCATGATTAGCTTTACTACTTTTTAACCTAGACTTAATTCTATTTGACACTTCATCAGGATTTCCTGAAACTATTTCAAGATCTGTTGATTCATTTTTATAGTTGTATAAAAGAGCAGGTTCATTTTTGCCTAAAACTCTATTTAATTCTTTTAAAAATGATTTTGCTTCATCCCCAAACCCTGACATTCTATAGATAAAATCTGATGTTATTACTTTAGGATTTTGAGCAGTTACTACTCCGTGTCTTATTACAGATTCCTCGGATTTAAGTTCAAAAGAATCTTCATAAACAGGCTCAGTAACAATATGATATCTAACCTTAGTTTGATTGTAGGTAGAAATCGTATTTTTAGGGCTAAGAAGAATCTTAGTATTCTTCATAACTAAATCAAATAAATTCATAATAAAATTTTTCTAGAATATCTCACAACTACTATTTTAATAAATTATAGCTGTCTTAATCTAGGATCAAATCTATCTCTGAACCAATCTCCAAGGAAATTTAATGACATTACTACTAAAAATATACCTAAACTTGGCCATATAGAAACCCACCATGCACTATTAAGATAATCTCTGCCTTCGGCAACTAGAGCTCCCCATACAGGTGTAGGAGGAGGAACTCCTGCTCCAAGAAAACTTAAAGAGGCTTCGGCCAATATAAGTTGACCGATTCTTAGTGTAGCAATCACAATAACTGTATTTATAACACCAGGAAGAAGATGCTTGTACATCATTCTTATCCTAGATGCACCTGCTACCTTCGCATACATAATATAATCTCTTTCTTTAAGAGTTAGTATCTCAGCTCTAACATTTCTTACAAATGCTGGCCAAGCTAAAAATGCCAGAAGTACGATAACAACTGTTAAAGAAGGATCGAAAACGATAGCAGCTACAAGAGCAAGAAGTAGGAATGGAATCGAATAAACTAAATCTAGTATTCTCATTAATATGTCATCAACGAAGCCTCCAAAATAACCTGCTATTAGTCCATATGCAGTTCCAATTATTGTTCCACTAACTGCAGAAATTACTAAAACATAAAGAGTTATTCTTGCTCCATGCATTATTCTAGTAAGAGTATCTCTTCCAAATTGATCAGCTCCCAACCAATGTCTTGTAAGGTCTTTAGTTAATGGATCTACTGGCTCAGAAAACATAGGAAGGGTTCTATCTCTTAGCGCAGGTAACTCTGGATCGTAACCTGTTACATCAGCAAAAACAGCTAATAAAACTAATATAGATATAAAGAAAACAGGAATAACCGGCCACTTTTGGAAAAAACTTAAAAATTTCTTAAAACCAATCCAAAATGGAATATTTTTTTCTAGCCAAGATGGCTCATCTATACCTATTTTTGTCGATAAAGTCATTTTCTCCTCTAGGAATATCTAATTCGTGGATCTACTAAACCATAAGTGAGATCTGATAAAAATATAATAACCGTATAAAAAACTGCAAATAAAAGAACTGAACCAGTCATAACAGGGAAATCATTTTCTGAAACTGCAGTTGTTGCTAACAAACCTAATCCTGGCCATACAAAAACTGTTTCCACAATAATAGTACCTGTTAGGAAACCTACAAAAATAAGTGCTGCAAGAGTTAAAGGTGGAATTAATGCATTCTTTAAGGCATGTTTCCATATAACATCTCTTTCAGAAACACCTTTTGCTCTAGCAAGTTTTATATATTCAGAATCTAAAATTTCTAACATTGAGGATCTAGTCAGGCGTAAATAACTTGCTGATGCAGCTAAGCCAAGTGTTCCAACTGGTAATACATAATGCTTCCATCCTCCTGAAAAAAATGCTGGAATCAAAGAAAAATCTCCACTAGATAATCCTCTCCAAGTACCCTTAATGAGATGAGATTCACCACTTCCTGCGGGTAACCAGCCTAACTGAACTGCAAAGATTAATATACCAATAATAGCTATTACAAAAGGAGGCGCAGCTTGACCAAATAAAGCTATAGATCTACCAGCATAATCCCAAAAAGATCCTCGCTTAACGGCAGATAATACTCCCAAAGGTATACCTATTATCGTAGAAGCTATCCAAGAGAAAATAGTTAATTCAAGGGTATTTAATACCTTTTCACCTATCAAATCTGAAACATCCTTTTGACCCAAAAGAGATCTACCTAAATCTCCCCTAACTGTCTTTCCTAACCATAGTAAATACTGCATATATAGCGGTTTATCTAAATTTAGCATTTTTGTTAAGTGCTCGTATGTTTCCTCTGTTACTCCATATCCGCCTTCTTGAGCAAAAAGATCCCTTGGATCTCCTACAGCCCTAGATAAACCAAATACGATCGCTGTAGCTCCTATTAGAGTAAAAAAGCTAAATAAAAATCTTCTTAAAATATATTTTCCCATAACTCTGTCTTTAAAAAAGAATTTCCCTCATATTTATATTTTAGATCACTCCCAATTATTTTTGGGAGTGATCTAAATTTACTTAATCAAAAGTTTTTACTTTAGAACTAAACTTTCAATATTGTTAATACCGTTTAGGTTACCATTAGCGTTTGGTAGAGGTTCCCATTCAGCAACAACATCTGGATTGTACATTACTGTAACAGGCTCTAATACTATACCTACACATAGAGCTTGTCTTCTAGCTTCATCAGCGAAAGCATTGTTCATTGCAATTCTTTCATCTTTATCAGTTGATTTAGCTACTTTTGCATAATTATCAGCTGCAAAAGGTACTTCCATTCCTACTCCATAACCACCGTCTGACCATGAACTCATAACGAATCCTCTAGCCCAGTCCCATGGGAATGCATAGTTTGAATCATCACCACAACCTACAAAAGGTTCTGATGTAGATCTAGCAACTAATCCTGGTCTGTAAGTTGAATAAACAGCATTATTCAAGGTTACGTCAACTCCAAGAGTAGCTTTCCATGTACCAGCCATAGCTGTCATAAGCTCTGTTGGAGCACCAGGAGGTCCTGTCCAAACATTTTCCATTGGGAATCCATCTGAATAACCAGCTTGATCTAATAAAGATTTAGCATAGTCAACGTCATAAGGTACTACCCAACCACCTATATCACAACCTGGAGTATCACAATCAGTGTATTCTCCTTGTTTGAAATTAGGATTTTCTGTACTTGGTGAATAAGCATCATAAATTGGTCCACCAAAACCGTCCATTACAGAAGCTACTAAACCTTCTCTATCAATAGAGTGAGCAAGAGCCTGTCTTACTAATCGAGCATTTTCCATACTCTCAGCATCTCCAGGACAACCTACCCATGCTTTATCATGACATTCTCTCTCAAGAACTTTATCATCATAATATCTGTTAGATTCCCAGTAGTTACCAGTTAGACCAATACTTCTCTGAATCACATTACCAGTTCCAGTACTTCTTACAAAGCCTTTAGATTCTAGTTCTTTCCAGTCTTTTAGAGCTGGTAGAACAATTACTGATTCTCCTGTTTCTAACATAGCTCTTCGAGTTGATGCTTCAGCAACTTGTTGCCAAATAACAGTGTCAACACCCGCGTCAACTCTGTGATGATTTTCAACTTTGTGTGTAACAGCTTTATCTGAATCAACCCATGATTCAACCTCATAAGGACCAGTTCCAGCTAGAACATCTCTCATACCGTCAGCTCCTAAATCATCAAAAGCCTTCTTAGGTACTATTCCAGCTGTTTGCCAGAATGTACTAAATCTATGCCTAATACCTCTAGAATCATAATTTGCATAATTCATTCTAACTGTATAGTCATCAACTTTTTCCCATCCAGCCATCAATGGAGCAAAATCTCCAGCTTGACCATGAACAGATTCAGGATTGGTAGCTGCGTTAGCGTTATTAAATGAGAACACAACATCATCAGCTGTCATCTCACCCCAATCACCGTGAAAAGGTACACCTTCCTTAAGTGTCAACTCAAGATAAGAAACATCATCAGCTAAAGTCCAGCCAGTAGCTAGAACAGGAGCTTCAGGTTTAGTTCCCATGTTGTCACCATATTCAGGTCTAAATAGTGTTTCTTGTACACTAGCCAGATATAAGTTCTCAGCACAACCTGCTGTACAGAATTGTGGAGTACCAATACCAGGGTGTAATCTAGAAACTGCGATCTTTACTTCACTTGCACCTTTACTTGGTGCAGCTGCAGATGAAGAAGTTGAGCTTGCTGCTGCAGAAGTAGAAGAATCAGCTGAAGAAGTTTCTTCATCATCGCCTCCACAACCAATAGCAAAAGCAAACATTGCTAGCATCATCATCGCAAGGATTAATTTAATGGATTTACCCATATATTTCCCCCTTAACTTGTTTAATATAAATTGCAACTCAATTTACGTTTCGTACTAACATAAACGAATGTTTACAATAATGCAACTTTTAATAAATATTTTTTACAGATTAATTTTTATTAGCCAAAATCCAATATGTCCAAAATGGAAAATAGGTATCCTAATTGGACAAGTTTATCTATTTTTTGTGGATATTTTTATTAAATGCCCAACTTGGATAGTAGTCATAAATTTCAATATCATTGGAGGGGCTGCCCAAGGGTTGAGGAGGTAGTCTAAATTTATCAATACCTACCATATCTACTCCTATACATTTCATGCCACACTTTAGTTGAGTCCTTGTAGAGGGTATATTCCAGGGCCCAACAGAGCTGTAGGGAATTTTATTGTTCTCAAAAGCCCATTTCCCTGCCGCAGAGTAAACATTAGTACCTAGACCTTTTAATTGTGCATCTGGATGTGTATCCAAACCTATTTCTACAAAATTTCCTCCAACATCATGAAGAGTTGCAGATGCAACAATTTTGCCATGATCCTTTATAACAAAACCATTCAAACAATCATAGGAGTTATGCCAAAATATTTTTTCATCTAATTGATTCTTTATTTCTTCGTTAGACAAAATTTCAATTTTATAATCATTAAAATTGATCCAAGATTCTTTTTCAGTAAACATAAACCAACTAGGACCCCAAACATAATATCCTAAAGGATGGGTAATTCTTGAAATTTCATACATGCCAAATTGCGAAAAGATCATTTGACTATTAAACCTATCGACTAAATCCAAAATACTCTTATGAATTTTTTCTTCAGCACCAATGTATAAATTATTATTATATTCAAATAACCATATAGGGAATTTGAAGCTTTGATCCTTAACTCCACCTATAAAAATACCTGGATTAACCTCATTTAATTCAGATAGTTTGGTATCTAACCAGCTCTTGATAGTATCATCTAATTTTTTTGAAATATTAATCATTTTTACCAATCAAATAAAACGCCCAACATTTTTTTATCTCTTTTTGTCATAAGATCATAGGCTTCTGGAATTTTTTCATAACTCATTCTGTGTGTATTAAATATACTTGGTTTTAATTTATTTTTTTCCATATAACTTAAGATACCATTACACCTATTTTTCCATGACATTCTATCGTTATTAGGATATTGATAACCAAAATCTCCATTAATAGCTATTATGCTTATTCCTTTGTTATAGAAATGTTCCATAGGGAAAGGATTAAAAGCTCTATCTTCTTCTCCCCTACCAGAAAGAGCAACAATTGAAACTCTACCGCCAATCCTTACACTCTTTAGGCTTGAAAGATATGCATCCCAAGGATTAGCAGTCAAAATCACAAGATCTATTCCTTCTCCATTTGTTAGGTCTAATAATTCTTTTTCTAGATTTTCTGAATTGCTAAGGACGGAACCATCAGCTCCAATTTTTTCAGCCATTTTATTTCTTATATCACTATTTCCAATTGCTATTGTTCTTTTTGCTCCAAATACTGGACCTAAAGCTATTGCACCTATACCTAAAATACCTAGACCTACTACAGCTACATTTTCTCCGGGAATAAAATTTGCTTTGGTATAACAATAACCACTTAAGGTATAAAGAGTTGCCCATACAGCATCTTCATTTTTCACACTTTTAGGAACTATACAAATATTAGTATTGTCTTTAGCAATCCACTCTGATTGATGAGGGTTTTGAGATACAACCCTGTCACCAACTTTAAATTCTGTCACATTTGAGCCTATTTCTTCAACTACTGCGATATTAGAATCACCTACCCATCTTGGGTAAGTGGGTGCACCAGGAACATCTTCAGCTCCTTCATAATTCCCTCTATCTGTTCCAAGCTTCAAGGCACTTAGAACTGTTTTGGCCCTAATTTCATTAGGATCAAGATTATCCTTTAGTTTTGAATCTTCAATTTCAATGCAATATGGTTTTTTTAGCATTGCGATTTTCATAATTGAACCTATCCTTAATATATAAGTAATAAATTTAAATAAACCCTATGAAAAAACATAACATAAAGAATTCTCTAAATCTCTATAAAAAGGCAGAAAAAATAATCCCGGGAAAGACTCAACTTATAAGCAGGAGATCCAGTCAGTTTGCTCATGGAATAAATCCAATTTATGCAAAAGAGTCCAAAGGGGGTTATTTCGTTGATGTAGATGACAATAGGTACCTTGACTGGATGAATGCTGTTTCGGCTATTATTCTTGGACATTCTCATGATCATGTGGATAATGCAGTAAAAGAACAAATCGATAAAGGTAGCATACATACTATTAACAGTGCTTTAGAAATTGAACTTGCAGAATTACTAATCAATGAAATTCCAAGTGCTGAAATGGTCAGGTATACAAAAGGCGGAGGAGATTCTTGTACTTTGGCCGTTAGGATAGCTAGAGGTACAACCGGAAGGGATAAAATTTTATTTAGTGGTTATCATGGTTGGCATGATTGGTATCAGTCTGCAAACTACCTTGTTAATCCAGAAGATGGAGAATTCCCCTTCGCAGGGATAGAACCTATAGGTGTCCCGAAGGTTTTAAAGGGAACAGCAATACCATTTATATATGAGGATATAGATAACTTAAAAGAACTTATTGAAATTCATGGAGATGAAGTTGCTGCAATAATGCTTGAACCAATGAGATCTGAATTTCCAAAAGAGGGTTATTTAGAAGAAGTTAAGAAACTTGCACATGATAATGGATCCTTGCTAATTTTTGACGAGGTAAGTTGTGGTTGGAGAATGTCAGTTGGAGGTGCTCAAAAGAAAATTGGAGTTACTCCTGATATGAGTGCATTTGCTAAAGCTATGTCGAATGGATATCCAATGGGTGCAGTTGTGGGATCTGTTGAAGCAATGGAACAAGCTGATAGAATGTTTGTTTCTAGTTCATATTGGAGTGATAATATTGGTCTTTCGGCCTCTAAAGCTACTATTGAGTATTTAGTTGAAAATAATTCAGAGAAATGGTTTGAAGATTATGGAATTGAATTAAAGAAAGATATTGCAAAAGTTATGGATGATTCAGATGTAGATGTAAATATTTCTGGGATTCCATCAAATCCTATAGTTCAGTTCAATAGCGAAAATGAATCTGAAGTACCTTTGATGAAAACATTATTTGTTCAAGAAATGGCTAAACAAGGAATACATATGAGTACAGTATTTCATCCTACTATGTCTCATACACTTAATGATATAAAAATTACATCTGAAGCTATTGAAAAAAGTTTGATTGTGATAAGCAAGGCAATTAATTCTAGTTTTGAGGATTATCTAGAAGCTCCAATATTGAATGAACCATTTAGAAGGCTAGTAAAGTAATAAATAAGTCTAGCATAAAGAGTCATAATCGTGAAAAAAATACTCATCTCGTTGCTATTTATTGTAATTGCATGCGGAGAAGCTGAAGAAAGTCCAAATGAGCTAGATGAAGGAAGTAATTTTATACCTTTTGATGGAACAGTTTTTGTGAGTAACAATGTA
>JAKUNJ010000003.1:0-45449 GCA_022451965.1 Dehalococcoidia bacterium
GTAGTTCTTGGTGGGAGTCAAGCTTTAGCAAGAGCATGCTTTTCTATGATGACTCCAATTAAGAAATCGGCTGAATTTTTTGGATTTTATGCATTTACTATGAAAGCAGCTTCAGTAATTGGGCCCTTAATATATGTAGCTGCTGTAAACTCGAGTGACGAAAAGGTTGGAGTATTAATTATTTGGATATTAATAATTGCAGGAACATTATTATTATCTACAGTTAATGTTAGAGAAGGAATGAAGGTCGCCGAGTTAGAAAACTCAGCCTCTAAAAAATAAATTAAGTCTTAATTCTTACTTCTCCAATTTCTTCATATGAATATTTTCTCACTCCCGAAAGACCGTACCAAATTATTAACACTACAAGGATAGACACGACGCCTCCAAGAACCATTGTATTTCCCGCACCAATAAAATCAGACATTATTCCAACTTCCCATTTACCAATTCCATTGGCAGTCATTGCCGCTAAAGAATGTGCAGCTGTAGCTCTTCCTCTCATATTATCAGGTGTTGTTAGCTGAACGACTGTTTGCCTCATTGTCATACCTACGGCATCTGCTGCGCCTAATGCAACAAGAGCAAATATACCTATATAAATCGATGTTGACCATCCAAATATTATCAATAGA
The DNA here is from genome assembly GCA_022451965.1 of Dehalococcoidia bacterium. Lineage (NCBI taxonomy): Bacteria > Bacillati > Chloroflexota > Dehalococcoidia > Dehalococcoidia bacterium. The sequence goes on from JAKUNJ010000003.1 coordinate 636, forward strand.
AAACCATAAACTAATGTTGCGTAAAGTACAATCACTCCCTTTCTTTTTAATTTATGAGTATAAACAACTAGTAAGCTTCCTAAAATTGCACCAACTGAATTAAAAATACTTAAAGTAACAACAGCACCTCTTCCACCTTGATATAATTTGCTCGCGAATAATGGAAAGAGTTCTCTATAGTAAGAAACTACAGTCACTCCGATATCAAGAATGTATAATCCAGGAAGTATTGGATGAGATTTTATATATTTGAATCCTTCAACTATATTTTTATTCACTGACTCTGATTTAGTAATATCTAAAGCTCTTCCACTTTCTTTTATGAATAATGGTGAAATTACACTTATAAAAGCCAAAAAAGTATTTATCCAGAAAGATAAAATAAGAGATTCACTCCCACTATCACCCGTATTTAACAATATTATTAAAGGAGTTACTATTGTACCAATCTGCCAAGTTATAGTATTCATAGCTACAGCATGCCCTAAGACATTTCTTGGGACAACTCTAGCTGTAAATGCAGATCTTGCAGGTCCTCCAAAAACACTACTTGCAGCAAGTATTCCAGAAACTAGATAAACATGCCATATTTCCAAGCTTGAAGTTGACTCAAGTATTGCCATAGAACCAATAAGAACTAAACTAAATAATTGAGTGAATGCTATAAGTTTTTTTCTATCTACTCTATCAGCAAAAACTCCTCCATATAAATTAGCTGGCAATCTTACTGCTAGTTCAATTAATCCTAGCCAAGCCAATGTAGATCCTTGACCAGTTCGTTCATAAAGCCAAATTGCAGTAATAATCATCCTTAGATTCATAGTTGCAGTTGCTGTGACAGTTGAGAACCATAAAACTCTATAATCAAAATAAAGGAAAGCAGACCATATTCTTAATTGATCTACATTTGCCTTTTCATTACTACTTTTACTATTCATACTTGTTGGAAGTATAACTAAAAAAATTGAAAAATTATTATAATTTTCAATCTAAATCTATATATTTATTAATATTTAGATAAATTTCCTCTAAAATGCCTTTTTATATTTTGAGTTTATTTTTTTATAAATATTATAATTTTTTATATTTTTATATTTGAAAAGGTTCTAATTAATTTATAAATTTAGTAGAAAAAATATATTTATTATTGTTTCTACTAAATTACAAAAAAATAACTATTTTTTTAAATGTAACACTTATGGGTATATTTCAAAAAAAAAAATTGCATAGGTAAAAAAATGTTTCTTTTAAGATTCAAGCTAATTTAATAAACAAATCAAATAAATATTATGATCTGGTAATAATCTGTGTATTTTAAAGAATATTTGTTACTTTATTTATTAATGTAATTTATATCTATAAAAATATTTTTATGAATATCCGTAATTAAGTTATCAGTAATATTTTTTCAATTTTTTATATTATGCTTCTATAATGCCTCTATTATTCCTGCATTATGGAAAGTAATTATGAACATAGAAAATAATAAAATTCCAGATTATTCTTTATCTGAAAGTATTAAGTTTGTTGAACCTTTCGCATTTTCAAGCTTTTCTAGTATAAATAAGAACCAGTATGCTAGTTTAAGGGGTTTCAATGCTTCTGGTGGTGCTTATAACCTTAGATTATCGTCCGCAAGGCTCTGGGGCCTTCTTACAGATGGTAACCCTTTCTCTTTAACAACTCTTTCTAATCAAATATTCAACTCAAATTCTGAAAATTATAAAATAGAGGCAATTTATAAAGCTTCTAAAACTTTTATAATATTAAACCGCTTATCTAGAGACTTGCCTATATCACCTTCAACAAATGATATATCAAGGATAATTCCACAAAAAATTTCTAGTAAAAACTTAAGAAAAATTAAAAACTTAATTTTAGATTTACGACTACATAGATCAAATTTCATCCAAGAGGATAAACAAATATTAGAAACTAAAGAAATAAAACTAGAACTAAGTGGAGTAAGTATTGAAATAGAAGAATCTAAGGAATCATTGCTTGCTGCAATAAAATTATTGGAATCTAGATTAGATTTATTTAGAGTTTAGTGTTTCTAGTATACTTTTAGCCAAACTCAGATTTATATTTTTTATTGAAATCAATTCTTTTATAGATGCTTTTTTAATTTCCTCTGTAGAACCAAATTTTTTAAGTAATGCTTTTTTCTTTATTTTTCCAATCCCATCAATAAAATCTAACTCTGATCTTATAGCTTTTTTTTGTCTTATATTCCTATGGTAAGTTACTGCGAAACGATGAGCTTCGTCACGAACTCTTTGTAATAAGTATAATCCTTGTGAAGACTTATCTAAAATTATTGGTTCCTCACTATATGGCATGAAAATTTCTTCTTCTCTTTTCGCTATTCCTGCAATTGGAATATCAGAAAAACCTAGTTCAAGTAATATTTGAAGAGCAGAACTTAATTGACCCTTACCTCCATCAATTAATATCAAATCAGGCGTCTTAGAAAATGAATCTAGTTTTTTATTAATCTCTTTGTTTTTATCTAAAAGTTTTTTATATCTTCTATAGATAACTTCTCTCATAGCTTCAAAATCATCATTTTTATCTTCTGATATCTTAAATCTTCTATAATCTGACTTTTTGGGTATTCCATTTTCAAATACTGACATAGATGCGACAACATTTGATCCTTGAATATGAGAAATATCAAAACATTCAATCCTGTTAGGCAGAGATAAAAGACCAAGTTCATTTTGTAAATCATTTAGGGCTATTTTTGTTTTCTTTGAATCATTGATCCACTTAATTTGCCATTGTTTTAATGATTCTTTTGCATTTGTAATGCCCATTTTTAATAACTTACTTTTTGTACCTCTTAGAGGTATTCTTATGTTAACGGTTTTATTAGATTTATTTTCTAAAAAATCTTTTATTATACTTTTTTCTGATGGTAATTCTGAAACTAAAATAGATTTTGGTATAAAAATGGATTTTGAATAATAATCAAATAAGAAAAGTCTTATGATTTCATTTATTTCTGTAGATTCAGTTCTTTCTATTCTAAATTTTTCATGAGCAATCATATTTCCTTTTCTAATATTAAACACAACTATCATTGCTTCGTTTTTATTTTTTACACAAGAAATTAAATCGAAAGTTTCATAATGTAACCCAGAAACCTTTTGTTTCTCAAGCATTTTTTCTATAGATCTGATCCTATCTCTGTATACAGCCGCTCTTTCATAGTTTTCTTCTTCTGAGGCTTTTACCATTTCTGTCTTTATCTCTTTGACTATTGAAGATGTTTTGCCACTAAGAAAAGTTTCTACATTATTAATAATTTGTTCATATTCTTTTTGATTGCTATTACCAATACAAGGAGCCTTACATCTACCTAGATCAAATTCTAAGCATGCTTTCAGGTCATTACCTGTAATTTCTTTAGTACATGTACGGTAGGGAAATATTTTTGATAATAAATCTAGAGTTTGTCTGACGCTAGATATAGATGAATAAGGACCATAATATTTATTTTTATCTTCTTTGGGATTTCTTGAAATTACAATCTGTGGGAACTTTTCAGACTTAGTTATTTTTATATATGGATAAGATTTATCATCTTTTAATCTAGCATTATATTTTGGTTGATATTTTTTTATTAATTGATTTTCTAGAAGAAGAGCTTCTTGCTCAGTTTCTGTTACTATAAAATCAAAGTCTTCTATATTTGATACCAGCTCTATAATCTTTGGAGTTAAATCGGGTTGCTGTGAAAAATAATACCTTAATCTATCTTGTAAAGAATTAGCTTTTCCAACATAAATTATTTCTTTTTTGGTATTTGAATGTAAATAAACTCCAGGCTTTTTAGGAATATCTTTTAATCTATTTTTGAATGATTCTGAATTAGCCAAGAATAAAAGTTAATATTACAAGTATTACTATAAGAGAAGACGAAATGATACCCATTTTTCTTAATTCTAGAGCAACTGAATTGTTATAAATTACTATCTTCTCATTTACTTTATTAGATGAAGATTTAGATTCATTTGTTTCTATCCTTTGTAAAGAATTATCAGCAGGTTGAGAGGAATCGAAGTTTGTTTGTTTGAAAACATTAGGTTTACTATTTTTTCTATTCTTTTTACTTTTTTTTGGCATTGGATCTTTTCATTAAATATTTTTTTGCATTTTCACATATATCATCGATTATTTCATCTTCTGATAAAAGCTCAGAATTAAATATAATATTAAATATTGATGGATCTAAAGGTTGTTTTTGAAAAACATTTAAGTAATAATTTTTCTTTCCTTCATCGTATTCTACTACCTTTTGTCTAGATTCTTCCTCAGAAATATTATATTTTTCAGCATACTTCTTTATTCTTACCTCTTCATCGCAATAAATTCCAACTTTTAAGGCATTTGGGTCATTTCTTAGCACTCCAGAAGCTCCTCTTCCCAAAATAAGGACACTCCCCTCTGATGCAATTTCTTTGATAACTTTTCGAATTGCTTTAGTAAAATCTAAATTTTCGCTTAATTCCTCAGTATGAGGAAAGTCTTTATAAGGTTGAGAAAGTAGATTTTCAACACCTTGGCCAAAAAAAGGATCTGCTCCACCGCCAGCTAGTGCAGATTTCTCTAAGGCTTTGAGAAGTCTTTCTGAGAGTTTCTCAACTAAAGATTTTTCTTGAGGTTTTTTTTCAAGATCTAAAATTTCACCTAAATGTGTATCAAGTTCTCTAGCAACTTCAGATAAGATAACTCTATCTACAAAATCTATTTCTAATTTTTCTGATACTTTTTTGCCGATATTTTGATATCCAGAACCCAGATAACCTTCTAATGTAACAACAGGCATAAAATTCTCCTTTTTTACATTTTATTTATTTCCTCTTGGATGCGCAATATTATAGTCTTCAATAAGTTTTTGATTAGGTATTTTAGTGTAAATTTGTGTTGATTCTATAGAACTATGACCTAAAAATTCTTGCACATGCCTTATGCTAGCGCCACCTTTTAAAATATGTGTTGCAAAGCTATGTCGAATCATATGTGGGGTAATATTTTTTGTTATACCTTTTTCCAATCCTCTTTTTTTTAGGCTTCTCCATACATATTGCCTTGATATTATATTTGAATTTTTATCTGAAAAAAGAACAGAGGAAAAATTATTAGATTTTGAAAAAAAGGGTCTTATATTTTTGATAAAAAATATAAGACATTTAACTGCATTTTCATAAATAGGTAATATTCTTTCTTTGTTTCCTTTACCTCTTACTTTTACAGAGTGATTATCTAGGTCTAATTGTCCAAGTTTTATATTAATTACTTCACTAACTCTAAGCCCTGAAGAGTACATCAACATAAATATACAACTATCTCTATAGTAAAATTTATTTTTATTCTTGAAATCTAGCAATAGGTTTATATCTTTTTCACTTAGAGGTTTTGGAATAGGAGTGGATACTTTTGGAGACCTAATATTTTCAAATATTTCTTTATAAACATATTTTTCCTTATAAAGGAAATCAAAAAAAGACTTTATAGATGCATACTTTCTTTTATAAGAGCTTTCAGATAATGATTTTCTAATTGAGTTGAAATAAATATTTATGTCTTTAGTGGATACATCAGCCCATTCGAACTTATCTTTTTCTTCCATAAAATTCGCAAATAATTTTAGGTCATTTGAGTATGCCATTAAGGTGTTGTTACTATATCCTTTTTCTGAAGATATAAAATTATAAAATTTTTCTAAATTATCATCTAAAAACATTTTTACTAAAATCTCTATAAAAATAATTGAATTTTTTTTTTGAATATTTAATATATAGATAGAAATTTCAAAACTATTCTTTAATAATATGATAAAAATACCTTTCGATCCTATGATATTTCAGTTCGAATATTTAGCATTATCATGGCATGGTTTTTTTTCACTTGTTGGTGTTATAGCAGCAATTTATATTGTCTTAAAGCAATCAAGAAAAGCGGATATTCCGGATGATTTGGTATTTAATGTTGCTTCTTGGGGTGTAATTGGTGGCATCATTGGAGCTAGATTAGTCCACATAATAGATAATTTAGACTATTACATAGATAACCCATTATATTTCATTTATATATGGAAAGGTGGAATAGGGTTATGGGGAGGAATTATAGGCGGTATTTTAGGAGGAATTTTATATCTGAAGATATCCAAAGCAACCACTGAAACTATGGGACAGCTCATGGATTTTGCAGCTCCAGCAATGCTAGCAGGTCAAGCTATAGGAAGAATTGGTGATATAGTCAATGGAGAGCATTGTTCAAGAGCAACAGATTTGTTTTTTGGGTGGTATTTTTCAAATCCAAATTCTCCAGGTTACTCTTGTGTGATGAGGTCTCAAAATTACAGTAATTCCCACTTTCCTCCAGGCACTAGTCCAGATACAGCAGTACACCCAGCTGTTGCCTATGAGTTTATTTGGGATGTTCTAGGAATGATTTTTTTAGTTACACTTAGAAATAAACTTAAGCCTTTGGGAAGTCTCTGGTTTGTTTATTTAGCATGGTACAGTCTAGGAAGATTTGCTATTCAGTGGGTAAGATTGGATAGAACTTATATTTTAGGTTTTCAGGAAGCACATTTTATTGCTATTATTTGTTTTGTAGTATCAATTGCATTTCTTGGTATTAAGACTAGAAAAGCTTGATTCAAAGCTAACAATTTTCAATTTCGAGTAATTGTAGTTTTTTTTGAATTTTACCATTCCAATAATCATACCGTAATTGATATATAAAATTTATGTATCCATTATTAATTTCTATGTCTCCGCAGTTGAAATAAATAAAATCGAAAATTTTATCTCTTGCTGAAATTTGACCTGACATATGATTTTTATCTTTTCCTATTTTTCTGTAATTTTCTAGATTAGCTCTTTTAGCCAAAAAAATAGGAATAGGATTTTTTTCTCCAAATGGAGATAGACATCTTATTTCGTCCCATAGTTCAAAATTTAATTCAGATATAGATAATTCAAGATCAATTTTATATTTTTTTGTAGAATTTAATTTTTTCTTTGAAATATTTATATTAAATAAATCATTCTTGAATGATTCTAAATCCTTGGCATAAATAGAAAAACCAGCAGCGCTTGCATGCCCACCAAAGCTTAAATAATAATCTTGTAATTTACTCAAATTATCAAATAAATTGTAATTATCTCCTGACCTTGAGGAAAATCTACAAATTTTATTTCTTTTAGCAAAGCATAAAATAGGTTTAGATAAATTTTCGACAAGTCTTCCTGCTAAAGGACCAAGTAAACCTAATGGATAACCTGAGCAATCCAATATAATAATAGGATTAGTAAATTGAGAGTTAATTTGTCCTTGAACTTCATCCCATAGCTTTCTAGATAGATCTTTTCTTTTATCATTCATTATCTCTATTTTTTGAGATAAATTATGAGCAGTCTTAGAATTTTGGCTAGTTAATAAATTTAAGGCTAAGTAAGCATCTTCGATTCTTCCCGGGGTATTTATTCTTGGTGCTAATGAAAATGATATATATTCACTCTCAGGAGCTTCATAAAAAAATTTCTTACCAACTAAATTATTCAATGCCCTGATACCAAAATTTTTGGTTTTAGAAATTTCAAATAATCCATTCTTTACAATAATTCTATTGTTATTTAGTAATGGTGCTACGTCTGCTATAGTTCCTATAGTTGCTAAAGAAGTAATTCCATCTTTCATTGGGATATTAAATTTATCGAATAATGCTTTAGATAATAGCCAAGCTACGCCAGCTCCTGAATAAATTGTTTTATTATTTTCAAATACAGGATTGATTATTGGATAATTATATTTTGTTTTTTCGGGAATATGATGGTCTGTAATAACAAAATTTATTTTTTTTTCATCTATAAGTTTATCTATTAATTCATTAGAATTTGTACCTGTATCAACAGTAATTATCAAATCACATCCTAGATCAATTAGTGTATTTAATCCATTTAATGAAATTCCATGTCCTTCATTTTCCCTGTGAGGTATAAAAGGTTTTGGATCTGCTCCAAGTGTTTTTAAGGTTTCAAAAAGAATAGCTGTTCCAGTTAATCCATCGGCATCGAAATCTCCATAAATTCCGATTTTAGATTTTGAATTAATTTTAGTTGAAATCATTTCTACAGCTTTTTCCATTTCAGAAAATTCGTATGGATCAATTTTTTCAATATCAAAGTCCTGTAAAAATTTTTTTCTATCTTTATCTTTGATCAATCTATTATCAAGAAGAATTTCTAATATATTTTTGTTTGATAATATTTTATTTTTAGAATTTTCTTCTTGAATAGTAAATTTATTATTTTCAATACTTACAAGCATTATTGATTAGGATAGTCTTGAAATAAAAGAGAGCTATTGTGACCACCAAAACCTAAAGAATTAGAAATTGCTGCAGGAACATTTCCTTTTAAGGCATGATTTGCAACATAATCTAAATCACAGTCAATATCCGGGTTTTCTAGATTTATAGTTGGGGGAACAACTTTTTCATTGATTGCCAATACGGTAAAAGCAGCTTCAATTCCTCCGGCTGCACCAAGTAAATGACCTGTCATTGATTTTGTTGAAGAAACTTTAATTTTTTTTGAATGGTCACCAAATGCTCTTTTTATTGCAATAGTTTCAAATTTATCATTTAGTGGGGTAGAGGTACCATGAGCATTAATGTAGGCTATTTTTTCTTTTTCCACTCCAGCGTCTCTTAGGGCTAAGTTCATAGCTTCGGCCGCACCTTCTCCTTCTGGATGTGGTTGTGTTACATGATGAGCATCGGAAGTTGCACCATATCCTGATAGTTCAGCTAAAATTGTAGCACCTCTTTTAAGAGCATATTCTTCTTCTTCTAGTATAATTATTCCAGCACCTTCTCCTAATACAAAGCCATCTCTTTCTGCATCAAAAGGTCTTGAAGCTTTTGATGGATTATCATTATTTGTAGATAAAGCCCTTGCAGAATTAAAACCAGCAATTCCTATTGGGCAAATTGCTGCTTCCGAACCTCCAGCCAAAACAATATCAGAATCTCCTCTTTGAATCATTCTCATTCCTTGACCTATAGAATCTGCTGCTGAAGCACATGCAGAAACAGTAGAAAAATTTGGTCCTTTTGTTCCAAGCATCATAGAGACTTGACCAGATGCCATATCACTTAACATCATTGGAACTAAAAATGGATTTATTCTATTTGGTCCTTTCTCTTTTAGAACATCAAATTGTTCACTTAAAGTTATAATTCCACCTATGCCACTACCAATTAATACTGAAAAACGATTAACATCAACTGATTCAATAAATATACCTGCATCCTTTATAGCTTCTTTAGCGGCAATACATGCAAACTGAGAAAACCTATCGAGCCTTTTAGCAAATTTTCTTCCTAAAATTTCATCAGGTGAAAAGTCAGTAATTTCAGCCGCAATTTTTGTTTGGAAATTTTCAGTATCAAATGATGATATTTCTTTGATACCATTCATACCTGTAGTGATACCTTTCCATGAGGAATTTCTATCAAGGCCTAAAGGGGTTATTAATCCTATTCCTGTTACAACTACTTTTTTAGTCATTTTTACTCCTAAAATTCAAAGAAATAGCATCGATTCAAATAATAGAACCAATTCAACATTATATACTTAAGTTTTATAAAGATAATGATATTTGTAATTAGATGAAAGTCTATATAGAAACTCACGGATGTAAACTAAATACAGCTGATTCTCAAAGAATTTCAAAAGAAATTCTATTAGAAGGATTTACATTAACTGATAACATTGAAAATTCTGATATTTATATCCTTAACACTTGTACTGTAACTAAATCAGCAGATAAAAAAGCTAGAAACAGATTACGTTTTATAAAAAAAAATAATCCTGGAATTCATTTAGTTGCTACTGGGTGTTACCCTCAAAGAAACGAATCTGAAGTTTTATCTTTGGGAATAGTTGATACTATTATAAGTAATGATAAAAAAAATCAGCTTCCTGTAATACTTTCAGAAAAATTCTCTAAAAATATACCACTTATTGTTGAGCCCAAAATTGAAGATATTTTAATTGGAAGAACAAGGGCTTCTATTGCAATTCAAAAAGGTTGTAATCAAATATGTAGTTACTGTATTGTACCTAAGGTTAGAGGTAGGGAAAATTCTATAGATCAAGATGAAATAATTAATCAAATAAATTATTTAGTTTCTAAAGGATGCAAGGAAGTAGTTCTAACTGGAACTCAGCTTGGAACATATGGATATGACCTAAAAGAAATGAGTTTATATAAATTATTAGTAAATATTTTGAATAGAACAAATATAACTCGATTAAGGTTATCATCTGTTCAACCCCATGAATTTAGTGATGAAATTTTAGATCTTTGGACAAATAAAAATTATAAAAATATATTATGTCCTCATTTTCATATTCCTCTACAAAGTGGATCAAACAATGTTTTGAAATCAATGAGAAGGAAATATACAACAGATCAATTTACAAAAATAGTGAATAAAATTAAACTTACAATTCCTAATTCTTCAATAACAACAGACATTATAGTTGGTTTCCCAGGAGAAGAAGAAGAAGATCATTTAGACACAAAAAAATTATTAATTGATTCAAATATATCTGAAATACATGTTTTTCCATATTCAATTCGACCAGGCACTTCAGCATTTTACCTCAAAGATAAAATACAAACTTCCTTAGTAACAGAAAGAGCTAAAGAAATTAGGAATATTTCTAGGCTACTCAAAGAAAAATTTCTGAAATCACTAATTGATACAGAACAAAAGGTCTTATGGGAGAATAAATATAGAAATTCAGGTTATACAGAAAATTATTCTTATTTTTCTTTAGCTAAATCTGAAAATAAAAGAACAAACACTGCTATAACAAAAGTAAAAATAGAATCTATAGAAGATAATAATCTTGTAGGTATTATTTCTAAATAGCTATAGGTTCTAGTGATAATGTTTGATTCATTCTCTTGATATAACCAGCATATTCTTTATATCCATGTGCAAAAACCATTAACCAACCTTGTTGTTCACATTGAGCTATAATTCTTCTTTTGATTTCTAGGGTTTGATCAGGATATCTGTCATAGGCTGTAATATAAGCCAATGGTAGGTGAGAAGGGGCAGGTATTAATTCTGATAAATAAACTATTCTTTCTGAACCAGCATTAACTTTTACTATTTGGTGACCTTCAGAATAACCATCTATCATTTCACAGAATACACCGGGACTAACTTCAGTATCTCCTTCTATAAATTCTACCATTTCTCTTTCTTCAAGAATGTTAAGATGATCAACTGGGTGGCCATATGCTGGAAGCAATCTTTCATCTTGATTGAAGGCTTCATCCCAAGCAGACTTTTGAACTACGTATTTAGCTTTAGGAAATGTAGGAATTAATTTTCCTTCTCTATCTAGTGAAGTTGATCCACCTGAATGGTCAAAATGTAATTGAGTTAGGATAACTTTATTTACATCTTTTGCTGAAACACCATTAGATTTTAAGTTTCTAATAAGCCTAGATGAAGCATGCCCATAAATTTCTCTATTAATTTCAGGTTGTTTTGATCCTATACCTGTATTTACTAATATATTTTCCTCACCACTCCTAATTAGTAGAGAGTTTAGGCCAAGCCTTACTCTATTTTTTCTATCTGGCTTAGCTTGTTTTTCCCAAAGAACTTTAGGCACCGGACCAAAGAATGGTCCACCATCTAACAAATATGAACCATCACTAACTACTTTGACTGAATTTATACTTTTCAATATTTACCCCCCAGTAAATTTTTTGAATTTAAACAAAATCTAATCTCTATTCAAGAAAAAAGAAAGGTACCAAAGTACTTATTTTTGAACTTTTTTAGTTAAAGTTTTGAACAAATTCAAAAATCTAGTTCAAACAAGAATAATAATATTCATTTTGTTTTTGTATAAATTTAGTATTAGAATTTAAAAAAAATAAAAATAAGATACAAATATGAAAAAAATAAATTATAAAATAATAAAAGATATTCAGTATAATTCAAAATCTGATTCATTAGTTATTGGTCTTTATAGTAATAATAAATTTGATTTCAAAGATTTAGATAATATGTCTAACTCAATAGTTTCAGAAATGATTTCTTCAGAAGAGCTTAGTTCTGAAAGTGGTAAAGTTGAAATAATATATACTCCAAATAAAATTTTTAAAAATAGTAAATATTCTAAAATCTTTGTTGTAGGTTTAGGAGATATTGAAAAAGCAAATAATGATTCTATACGCTCAGCATTTGCAAATTTGGGAAGAATATCTCTTGCGAAAAATATCAATGATATATCTTTTTTAATGGATTCAATAAATAATAAAACTCAAAATTCTGATAATTTTATACTTTCAGCTTTTGAAGGATTTTTGTTAGGTAGATATGTATTTGATAAATATAAGTCAGGTTCTAAAAATGAAAATGAAATCACAAATATTTTGATAATATCTAAAATTAAAGAAGATCAAATTAGGAGCATAATCGAAAAAGCAATCATAACTTCTAGGGCTGAAATGAAAGCAAGGAATCTAGTTAATGAGCCTGCAAATACCTTATCACCTTCTGAGTTATCTCAATATGCACAAAAATTATCTAGTAAAAGTATTCAATGCAAAATTTTAGACGAGGATGAATGTCAAAAACTTGGAATGAATGCATTTTTAGGTGTTGGAAAAGGCTCAGTTGAGCCTTCAAAGCTTATTCATCTCTCATATAAACCAAAAAAAGAAGAAAATTCTATCTGGTTTATTGGTAAAGCTATTATGTTTGATAGCGGAGGATTATCTTTGAAACCTTCAGGGTCAATGCTTTCAATGAAAGGTGATATGGGCGGATCTGCATCTGTAATTTCAGCAATCGAAGCTATCTCAGATCTTAGATTAAATATTAATGTAGAGGCATTATGCTTAGCAACTGAAAATATGCCAAGTGGTAGTGCACAAAGACCAAGCGATGTTGTTAAAGCTATGGACGGAACATTTATAGAAATTGAAAATACTGATGCAGAAGGTAGGCTGACATTAGCAGATGGTGTTACTTACGCCAAAAGATTGAATGCTAAAGCAATTATAGATGTTGCAACATTAACAGGAGCAGCAGCAATAGGGCTTGGTAGGGGTAATATTTCAGGTTTTTCAAATGATAGTGAATTAATGGAAAAAGTTATCAGCGCTGGTTTAGAGACTGGAGATACAGTTTGGGAACTTCCATTAGATTCAATTTCAAAAAAACAAAATAATTCCTTGATAGCTGATATAAAAAATACGGGAGGTAGAAATGCTGGATCTATAACTGCGGCTCATTTTATTCATCATTTTGTTAAGGATACTCCCTGGGTTCATCTAGATATAGCAGCAAATATGATGACAAATTCTGATGATAGATGGCATAATAAAGGTGCAACTGGGATACCTACAAGATTATTGATAGAATTAGCAAATATATTGCAATAATAGAAGAGGGAACTATGGAAAGATCTTATAAATCGGTAGAAGTAAGTAAAGAAATATTAGATAGATTTAAGAAAGTGCCAGTTGCAACAGTTTGGTCATGCTTAAATATTTATTTGGGTGTTCCATTACCATATATGGAAGGAGTTAGAACAATGACTCCCAATAAAAGACTGGCTGCTAGAGCAAGGACATTAAGGTTTTTGCCACCAAGATTAGACATTGATTTTGAGACAAAGAAAGATATGGAAAAATCACCAGAAATGCTAGCAATGTCTAGATGTGGAGAAGACGATGTTCTTGTAGCAGATATGATGGGAGCTAAATATGCAGCTATAGCTGGAGATGTGAAATTATTGCTACTGAAAATGAATAAAGCAGCTGGATTAGTAACTGATGGAGCAATCAGAGATTTGGATGTCCTAGAACAGGAAGGTTATGACTTAGTTGTTTATGCTCAAGAAAGAACACCATATGGAGGTAGGCCATGGGCAGAACCGGCGGAAGAAAATATTGATATACAGTGTGGAGGAGCACTGGTAAGACCTGGAGATGTGATAGTAGGAGATAATGATGGAGTAGTAGTTGTACCTTCTTGGTTTGCTGAAGAATGTATAGAGTGGGTAGAGGACCTTGAAGGAGCAGAAGCTTTTGTGAAGGAAAAAATTATTAAAGAAAACGTTGTTCCTGGCAAGTATTATCCTCCTTCTCATGAGACAATTAATGAGTATCGAAAATCCATAGGTAAAGGACCTGCTAATAATTAGTACTACCCATGGTGGGCGTGGTGTAGTGGTTAACACGACCGGCTGTGACCCGGTAGATCGAGGGTTCGATCCCCTCCGCCCACCCCAGATATGCGCCCGTAGCTCAATTGGATAGAGCATCTGGCTTCGAACCAGAGGGTTGGGGGTTCGAGTCCTCCCGGGCGTGCCAAAAATAATTTAAGAGTTTTTAAGTTTTTTTATTTTTGGATCTCAGTCAAGTATGTTTATTAATTTATCAATATTATTGTCAAGAGAATTTAACTTGCAAAAATAATTCAATCTTTCCATATCTTCTATTGAGGAACAATAATAACTTAGTAATCTTGAATTGAGCAGAATTATTGCTAAACACTTTGCTCTTGAAATTGATACATTTAATCTCCTAAAGTCAAAGAAAAAGTCTGAACCTCTTGGGATATTTTCTGGGTCTGAAGAAGCATACGATACTATTACAATTGGGGCTTCTTGCCCTTGAAAATTATCTATTGTACCTACTTGTGCTTCTGGAATTTCTTCTTTAATTAAGTTAACTTGAGCATTAAATGGGCTAACAATTAAAATATCTTTTTGAGTTATTTTTTTCTTCTCATTTTCTCTATTTATCCAAGTGTTATTTATAAGTTTTTTATATATATTTTTCGTGAATTGAGCTTCTTCAATATTTTGCACTGAATAATCAGAATGATTAATATCTGCCACAAAAATACCATTATGAATTTCTTTATCCTTAATAATTATTTTTTGATTTTTATTCAATTCATCGCTATGGAGTCTTTTTTCATAAAAACTATCTGAAATAAACTCACAAACACTTGAATGCATTCTGTAACTTTTGTCTAAGAAAATACCCTTATCATTGCTTATAGTATTTTTTTCTGAAATCAAATACTCAATAGGTGATAAGGATGATTCTCCTTCTATATTGCCAGTAGTTGGTTGAGGTAATTGCATGTGATCACCTATAAGAACTATATTTTTTGCAGATAAAGAAGAAGCTATAACTTTTGAAATACTCATTTGACCTGCTTCATCAAAGAAAATGTAATCAAAATTTTTATCCTCTTTACTATTTATCCTATGATTAGAATTTGATAGAGCCCAAGTTGTACCTGCTACCAATTGGTAATCTTTTACGTTAACTTTGTTAGTATCACCTATTTGTATATTTGAAAATAGGTGATCAATTTTTTTTGAACTAGACTTATATATCCCTTTGAAATAGACTTTACTTTCAACAGCAAAGTCATCTATTGATTTAATAAGGTTTATTATAGCTTTGTGAGAGTGACAAACGATTGCAATTCTATAGTTTGATTCAATAAGATCTAAGATTATTCTTGAGGTTATAAAGCTTTTTCCTGTCCCAGGTGGTCCTTGCATGACAATATAAGAATTGTTCATATTTTTTATTCTATTTTTTATAGCCTGTATTGAATTATTAAATTCAAACTTTCCTTTATATGAAGTATCTTTTTTATGTAACATAGATTTTATTGCGGGGTAAGAATTTTTATAGCTATAGTCTTTTATGAATTCCGCAACAGCATTATCAATAGATTTAGTATTTAGTGGCTGTGAAGGAGTCAATGATAAAGGTGGTATTTTATTTTTACCTAATCTTATCTTCACTTCAAAGTTTTTGTAATCAACAGATAGGATCATAGCAGAATTCTCACCATTCTGATCTAAAACGGAGTCGCCGGGTTTCATTTTAGTAATTTGTTCGGGATATTTGAAATTAAGTATTTTATAGTTTCCATCATTACTTTCATTAGTTAGATTTAATCCACCAATACAACTATTATCTTCTATAAGATCTTCCGTATCTTTTTCTTTATTTGAAAAAAAACTCCACCAGTCAGGTCTTTGTTCTTTTCTATTATAAAAATTTAATTGATCTAAAATGGGTTTAATATCTTTTTCAGATTCATCAAGATTTTTTATTGTTAAACTAAGATTTTTTTCAATCTGAATTTGTTCTAGATTTGATTCACTAATTTTTTCATCAATTAAATTTTTATTGAAATTTATGTTCTTTGGTTTTATTTCATTAAGCCAATTTTGAAGATAAATTAATGATTTGCAATCTTGTTGATTGTACAAAATTATTTCTTCTAAAATTTCTTCATGCCCACTATCTAAGTATTTTTCAAATGCAACTAAACTGTCTTGACCTGATGAAATATCTTCTTCTCTATTAATTTGATAGAACTTTTCAATAGTTTTTAATTTATAATTTTCTGCTGATATAAGTAGTGAATCTTTAACTACTTTAAATAAGTCAATTAATTTTTTTTCTCTAAGAATATAATCAACCTCAAATATTTTAGTTTCATATTTTAGAGAAAGTTTTTTTAATGCTGTTTCTTCATAAGCATTGTAATGATAAATATGGGCATCTTTATATTTTTTTAGATGAGAAAAAATAAAATCAATTAGATCCTCAAATGCTTTTTTTTCTTCTTGATGATTTATAGCTAAAAACTTCAAAAAAGTCTCTTGACCAAAAGATCTATAATAAATCCCAAATAGGTATTCTAAGCCTGATGATTTAGAATTATCATCGAAATACATTGGATATCCTTCAATGTCAAAAAATAGATCATTTTGAGATGGTTCTGGTAAGATTTCAAAACCAATTAATTTATTAGGATCGTTAATTTCTTTTTTTTGGTTAAATATTATTTTATATTCTAATTTTTTTGAATTTCGTTCGTTTAACTGCAAAGAGGATTGTAGTTTTAGAATCTCTAAAGAATTTTTATTTATTCCCTTGATTTGAATATTTGAATCTATTTTAGATAATTTTTCAAGAGTATCAATATTTTGGTTTTGTAGGAATTTTATTTGATTTTTTTTAATATTTGCAACTTGATTTAGGTGATCTTCTTTTTTCCAATTGGCTTCGCATAGCAGTTTATAATCACATACGTTACATAAATTACATTTAGAAGCTTCAGGGATTTCATTTTGGGAATTTATAAAATCTAAAATTCTATTTTTTATATTAAGAAAATATTCAAAATACCTTCTTATTTCAATATCATGTGAAGATTTATCTCTTAGAATTATTTTTCCAGAATTTGGGAGTAAACTATATTTTTTATCCAAAATATAAGAATAATGACATAATTGTAAAATATTTTCAGGCTTTATTCTGAATCCAGATTTTACATCCCAGGGCTCATAATAATTATCTTTGAATACTAAAAAGTCTGGTGATCCTGTAAATTTTTTATATCTTAGGTATGGTTGATAAATAATTTTTTCATTTCTTTTTATTGCTTCATCTGTTAGTTCTTCTTTTTCTTCAAAGCTAAGATTTTTATCAATTTCATAAATGTTTTCAGATTTTCTTAAGTCGTCTAAATAATTTCTTTCATGTTCTATTCCAATTTTTCTTATAATTTCTAACCAAGGATCATAATTTTTAGAAAAATCTTTGGGAGTTTCTAAAAAGTCTAGCCAAGTTTTATGCTGGCATTGAGAAAAATCTTGTATTGAATAAGCTGTTATGTTTTTATTTTTTTTCAATTTTTATATACAAATATATGAATTAGAATAGATGATTTATTTTTTCTTAACAACCTATTTGGCACATTCTTAAATAATAAAACCCACCTCCAGAGTAAACTGCCTGAGCATCAACCAGTAAGCCAAAGAAGCGGGCTTATTTCTTGATAATAAATCAGATAGCATTATTTACACAGGGTAAAAACTCTTAAAAACTTTTCGTCGCCGAAAGCCGAAAAAGACCACTACTTTTCAGACTATTATCTAGCAGTTCCTCTGAATATTTATCAAGTTATTAGAATAATAATATAAAAATAATAATAATCAATAAATTTTTTTCCCAGAAAAATGGAATTTTTATTTTTATGATGAGTATCCATAAATATAGCCATTTTTATATGTATATTAATACTTTCCCAGGTGTCTAATTTATAAGTAGTTTATATACGATGAATAATGAAATTCCAATCAGTATCATACTAGAACTTAGATTTAATATTTTTTCTTTATTTAAAAATTTCCTAATAGCACTATTTCCTACAGAAAATGAGACAAAGGTATACCAAAGAAAATCTATTATTGAAGCAATAGAAGCAAGATAAAAGATTTGAAAAATAGTAGTTTCAGATTTAATGAATTGAGAAAAAATTGCGAAGAAAAAGATTGTTATTTTTGGATTAAAGAAACAAATCAAAAAACCTTCTATGAAGTTTTCTGTGAGTAATTTTTTTGAAATTATATTTTGTTTTATGTTTGAATTAGATCTAAGAATTTTTATTGCTAAGAAAACAAGATAGATAACTAATATTAATGTTAGATAATCTAATACTTTAGAATTTATTCTAAAGAATAAAGATATTCCTATGATTGATATCATGCAGTAAAAGAAAATGCCTACAGCGTGACCTAAGCCTGTTGTTGTTCCGCTTAATATACCGTTTGCTATTCCATTTCTAGATATTAAAACTAAACTTGGCCCAGGTGATGCTGCACCTAGAAAGCAGGTAATAATAACTTGTAATAAAATGAACGTATTCAATGTTAATAATTATTTACTTATCATCATAAAATATATTTCATAGATATAATACAGTTAGCAAAATAATCCAAAGAGGTAGCTATGACACAAAACGGGAAGCATTTCCTTCAAATTCCTGGGCCTACGAATGTTCCAGATAGTGTTTTAAGGGCAATAAGTTATCCAACTATTGATCACAGAGGTCCTGAATTTTCAAATATGACTAAAAATATTATCGAAGGATTAAAGGAAGTTGTAAAAGGAAAAGAATCAACTCCTATAATTTTTCCATCATCAGGTACTGGTGCTTGGGAAGCTTCTTTGGTAAATATACTTTCAGAAGGTGATAGAATACTGATGTTTGAGACTGGTCACTTTTCTACATTATGGAAAACTATGGCTGAAAAATTAGGATTTAGAGTTGACTATATTAGTGGAGATTGGAGATCAGGGGTTGATGCTGAAAAAATTGCTGATGTTATAAAAAAAGATAAAGATCACAATATTAAAGCTATCTGTATGGTTCATAATGAGACCTCTACTGGAGTAACTTCAAAAATCCCAAGTATAATAAAAATGATTAAGTCTCTCAGGCATCCAGCCATAATAATGGTAGACACAATTTCTTCGCTTGGCTCTATTGATTATTCTCATGATGAATGGAATGTAGATGTTACCATAGCAGGATCTCAAAAAGGCTTAATGTTACCGCCTGGTATAGCATTTAATTTTGTTAGTGAGAAAGCTATAGAAGCTTCTAAGTCTAATAATTACAAAAGATCCTTTTGGGATTGGAATGAAATGATCACTAATAATATTAATGGATTTTTCCCTTATACACCTTCAACTAATATTCTTTTTGGCTTAGAAGAAGCGTTGAAATTATTAAAAAAAGAAGGACTTGATAATGTTTTTAAAAGACATGAAAGGCATGCAAATGCAACTAGGCTTGCTGTAAAAAATTGGGGATTAGAATTACTTCCATTAAACGAGGATGAATACTCAAATTCATTAACAAGTATTATCTTTAAAGAAGGAGTTAATGCTGACTTTATAAGAAAAATTATTCTAGAGAAATTCAATACATCTTTAGGCACAGGATTGGGGAAATGGTCAGGAAGAATAATCAGAATAGGCCATTTAGGAGACTTTAATGATCCTATGTTATTGGGAACATTAAGTTCCGTTGAGATGGGATTATC
The DNA here is from genome assembly GCA_022451965.1 of Dehalococcoidia bacterium. Lineage (NCBI taxonomy): Bacteria > Bacillati > Chloroflexota > Dehalococcoidia > Dehalococcoidia bacterium. The sequence continues at coordinate 20,636 of JAKUNJ010000003.1, forward strand.
ACTAGGAGAAATAGACTATAATTCTGGAGGCGTTAAGTCTGCGATGAATTATTTAGAGAAAAACTAAGGAGTATTCTGAATTCTTCTAGGTAAATTACCAACGCCAGCTTTATTTGTTTGAGGCAAAATTTTATCAATTTCTTCTAGATCGTTATTGGATAATTCTACTCCTGAAGCTTCAGAATTGGATTTAACTTGTTCAACCTTAGTAGCTCCAGCTATAACAGAACTTACTGATCTTTTTGATAAAAGCCAAGCAAATGCTAGCTGAACCATAGTAATTCCTTTATTATTAGCCCAAAGTTCTAAGTTTTCTATAATTTCAAAATTTTCATCATTTAGCCATTTTTCACTCCATGCAGTATTTCCACCAGCTAATCTACCATCCTCTGGTATAAGATCTCTTTTATATTTTCCTGTAAGAAAACCTGATGCAAGAGGAAAGTAGGGGAGTATTCCAACATTATATTTATCACATGCATGTATGAGTTCAGATTCTGGTTCTCTTTCGAACATAGAAAACTCAGGTTGAATAGTTGCAAATTCAGCCCATCCATATTTTCTTGAAATATGAATTCCTTCGACTAATTCAAAAGCCATATAATTAGAGCATCCAATATATCGAATTTTACCTTGAGTAACTAAATCATCTAATGCTTTTAGAGTTTCTTCTTGTCTGGTGAAAGGATCAAAAATATGAGTTTGATATAAGTCTATATAGTCAGTCTGTAATCTTTTTAAGCTTTCATCTACGGATCTTTTTATATGCACTGATGATAACCCAGATTTATTTGGGCCTTCATTTACTCTTTGAGCTACTTTTGTATCAGTAGGAGAAGGCATGGGATTCATACCACCTTTTGATGCAATAATATATTGATCTCTATTTTCTTTAGTTGCTTTTCCAATGTATTCTTCAGAAAGACCATTAGAATACATGTCGGCAGTGTCTAATAAATTTATACCATGATCCAAAGTTGATTTAATGATTATCTCAGACTCTTTGTAATTTAATTTTCTTCCAAAATTATTAGTCCCAAGGCCAATTTCAGAAACTAAAATTCCTGAGTTTCCTAAATTCCTATAATTCATTTAAATCTCACTTCTATTTTTTTTTTACTTTTTACGATAGTATCTAAAAAATTCTCTTAAAAAATGACGTTATTTGCAACTTTTTTAATACTTCTTTATTGTTTAGGACATTCGTATTGGAATTTTCTTGTAAAAAAATCTGATAATCCTCAAATAATGCTCGTCTTAATTGCTATTGGTTCATGGGTAATATTTTCTCCACTAGCAATTGGTTACATTTTGATAAATTCTATCAGTTTAGAATCGTGGTTATTCATATTAATTAACTCAGTTCTTCAAGTTTTTTATTATGCTTTTTTAGGTAAAGCATATAAATTAGCTGATTTATCTATCGTATATCCTCTAGCAAGAGGGAGTGCTGTTTTCTTTATTCCATTTTGGGGGATGATCTTTTTAAATGAATCGGTAACATTCACAGCGATAATTGGAATATCAATGATTTTTATTGGACTAGTATTTATTTCTTTAATTCCAGTAATTAATAAAAATATAACCATAAATAAAAATTTACTAATAGGTATTTTTTTATCAATATTGGTAGGATTAAATATTTCACTTTATACCATAGTAGATAAAAAGGCAGTATCATCGGTACATCCTTTCATTTATCCAATATTAATTACGATTGGAGGATCTTTAGGAGCTATTTTATTTACAGGTAGTAAAAATAAAATAGAAGATTTAAAATTTCAATTTAAAAATAATTATCTTACAGTTATAGGTGGATCAGTAATTATGTATATTGCATATTCCGTGATGCTTTATGCTTTAAATATTTCTAAAATGAGTTATGCTGCTACAGCTAGAGAATTAACTATAATGTTTGGAATTATATGGAGCTATTTTTTCTTAAAAGAAAAACTAACAATAACTAGATTTTTAGCGATATTAATAATTTTTTTTGGAGCAATAATAATTTCTATATCAAAATAAAATTAGTACCATTTTTCTTTATCCACTATATTGTGAAGTTTTTTCCCTTGATTGAAGAGACTAATATTCTTTTTGATAATTTCATACCTTCTATTAGTTATTGTGTCTCCTGCATCTAAAAGTGCAACATGAGGAGTTATAATTACTCCGGGAGTAGTCCATAATTTGTGATTTGAAGGTAAAGGTTCTTCTTCAAAAACATCTAAACCAGCGCCAGAAATAATATTATTTTCTAAAGCATTAACTAAATCGTCTAGACTCGTTGTTTTTCCTCTTCCGACATTTATAAAAATAGAAGTTTTTTTCATTTTTTTGAATAATTCTAAATTGAACATATAGTGAGTTTCAGGTGTATGCATTACCGTTGAAACTAAAATATCAACTTCAGAAATTTCTTTTTCAATTTCTTTTTGAGTTATAAGTTTGTCAAAATACTTGAGTTTCTCAAATTTTGGATCTACACCAATTACTTTCATATTAAATGCTTTACACAGCCTTCCAACTTCTTGTCCAATTCCCCCTGCTCCAACTATCATAATAGTCGCTTCATCAAGATGAATAGCTTTATGTCTATTTGCATTTTTGTTCCAACTTCTTTTTTTTTGAGCCTCCAAAAAATCAGGCAATCTCTTCGATAGTGATAACAAATAAGCCATAACATGATTGCCTATGTAGTCAAAATATATGCCTCTAGGGTTTGTAACTACTAATGGATGTTCAACAAGTTCTTTATAGAACCACCCATCCTTTCCTGAATCATTTACAAAACTTCCAGAATCAGGATTTGCTAACCATTTTAATTTTTTTGCATTTCTTATAGCTTCAGGTGAAACCCATCCATAACCAGCCTCAATGATATGAATATTTTCTAAAACTTCACTTTCATCATTAAGTATTAGGAAATCTATTTTAGGAAAATCAATCTTAAGTCTTTTTATTAATTCATTTTTTATATCATCAATAGGTGGGAAAAAAGCAAAATTAGTTAGTTCCATTATTATTCTCCTTTTCTATTTTCAATATCAATGGTAAGGGGTATACTCAAACATAGTATAACAATATATGTAAAAAAATCATCAATACAGGAGAAAGAAATGTATCCGAGTGACATTAGAAAAAAACTTGCGACTGGAAAACCAGTTTTATCAACTAGTATGCCTAGCTTCGAACCCCATATTGCAAATGCAACCTATAATTGTAAACCTGATTGGGTCTGGATAGATACTGAACATAATCCTTGGGGTACTGAGTCTATGGGTACTTTATGTGTCGATGGTAGAAAAAAAGGAGTTGCTCCTGTTATAAGAATTCCTTGGAATGATCCCGCTTACATTAAAAAGGCGTACGATGTGGGGGCAGTTGGAGTAATGATTCCTCAGGTTGACAATACAGATGAGGTTAAACAAGCAATTCATGATGCTAAATACCCTCCAATTGGTGAAAGAGGTATAGCTCCTTTTTTTGCAGGATATCTTGATGGAGTATCTGCCAGAGATGTAGTTGATAATGCTAATGATGAAACTCTATTAATACTGCAGATGGAATCTGTTGAGGCTTATGAGCAGATAGATGAAATACTTGCTATTCCTAATTTTGAAGTGATTTTAGCTGGACCTGCAGATTTATCAGCATCCTTAGGGTTTCCTGGTGATGATGCTACTAATTCTAAAACTGCAAATGTAATGGTTGATTTAGCTCATAAGGTCAAAGGTACGGGTAAAGCATTGGCTACAACTATGGGTGATGTAGAACACGCTAAACAATGGATTAAGGAAGGATATACAATGATGAATATAGGTTCTTCCTTGCAATATGGTACCATAGGTTTGTCTAAGATTTTTGAAGATATCAGGGATGAGTATGGGGTTGATTGGCACTAAACCTTTTTGGTGTAATCAGTTCATATATAGAAATATCTTTAATTAATTTGTTGATTTCAGATATATCTTCTTGAGTTAAGTTTATGCAACCTGCTTTTGCGTTTGATATTGCCTGCTCTGGATTTTTCGATCCACAAATAGCAGAGGTCACTCCATTTGTATGTAAAGTCCAAGCTATAGAAAGTTGGGTTTCATTATAATTATTATCTCCAATCCATTCAGAGAGAATATTATAAATCCTTAATCCTCTTTCCATTTGATTTTTTTGGAATGTATGATGATTATACCGTGCATCATTTTTATCAAAGATATGTCCAGGTTTATATTTTCCAGATAATAAGCCTCTTGCTATTGGTGAATATACAATAGACCCTATGCCTAATTTATTACTTTCTGGAATAATTTCTATTTCTGAATGTCTAAACAATATAGAGAAATGAGGTTGGCTAGAAATAATTTGATTTCCAGAGAATTCATTCATAGCTTTAATTTGTTTTGAAGAAAAATTTGAAACACCTAAATATTTAAAATATCCCTTGGATCTTAAATCAAGTAGTTTTGTAATTGTTTCTTCCATTGGAATTGAATCTTGCCAAGAATGAATTTGATACAAATCTATAAAATCAGTTTGTAAATTTCTTAATGAATTTTCTAGAGCTTTTTCTATATCTGAAGTATTTCTCCATGAAGAGAGCTTTGAAGCTAATACTAAATTTTCCTTTTTCCCTTTTAATGCTTTCCCTAAAATATTTTCACTATCAAGATACATCTGCGCAGTATCTAAAAAATTAACACCATTATCAATGGATGCATGAATGGCATTTATAGCATCTTTTTGTTCTATTTTTCCCATTCCTCCGCCAATGGGCCATGTTCCTAAACATATATTTGAAACTTTAGGTCCATTATTGCCAAGAATATTATATTTCATAAAGATTTCTAATTTTTTTATTTAATAGAAAGATAGCATTTAATTTTCTTATTAGTAACAAATTATTTCTGGGAAATAGTTAAATGTAAATATCCCCCAGAGGGGCCTGGGCATAAAATCTTCAGAGTATTTCTACCTGAGCTAAAACTTTCCCTCAAAAACTTATTAGGATATATTTCTAAATAATTTCTTTTTTTTCAAAGTCTTTAATCTCATCAATTGAATATCCTAAATCTAATAGAATCTCATTATTATGCTCTGCAAGCTTTGGTGCTATTCCAATTTTTGATGGTGTCTCAGAAAATTTCCAAGGAGTTCCGTGTGTCTTAAATTTTTCTCCTAGATCAGGATGAAATACTTCAGTTACATAATTATTTTCTACAATGTCAGGGTCATTTGAAGCTTCAATCATGCTATTAACTGGTGCAGCAATTCTCCTTTCATCTCTAAGAATTTTTATCCAATGTTCTCTTTTATTAGTAGCAAACATTTTATTTAGCTCTTCTAAAATTAAATTTTTATTTTCTTCAGATTCGAAAGCCAATCCTAAGTCATCTAATCCTTTATTTTCTAAATTTTCTAAAAAACCCAATAATTCTAATGTAGGTCTCCAATGATCTGGTTCTAATTGAATAGCTAGAGGTTTACCTTCAATATCATTAAAACAAGCAGCTATTCCTGCTCTTTCTCGTGAACCATTAATTCTAGCTCCAGTTATTGGAGGTATATTTCTCCACATAGAGGTAGTCATTGTCCAGCCCATTAGCCTAAATGCACTACCTATTAATGATGTTTCAACCTTTTGACCTTCTCCTGTATTTTTTGCATGAATTAAGGCTGCTAAAACTCCACTTAGGGTTATTAATCCACAAGTCTCGTCTGCAACTGAAGCGACTCCTGTTCTTCTTTGCTGGCCAGGTACTGCAAAAGCTTCAGTAACTCCACCAATTGCTTGGCCGACGGCGTCTGTTCCTGGTAGATTTGAGCTTGGGCCATCAGGACCGTATGCTGAAACAGATGCATAAACAATTGAAGGATTTATTTTTTTTAATTCTTCATAACCAAAACCATTTCTTTCTGCTGCCCCTGGACTAAAATTTTGACCAAAAATATCTGCTCTTTTGATTAACTTATGTAAAATTTCTTTACCTTTTTTACTCTTAAGATTAAGAGTTAAGCTTTTTACTCCTCTATTATTCGTTTCGAAAAATGAGCTTATTCCATTTTTTACTTCACCAGCTTTTCTACTTCCATCTCCTTTTTTGGGTAGTTCAATTTTGATTATTTCGGCTCCCATATCCGCCATCAGCATATAAGGAACTGTTCCTGCTTGAGCTGTAGAACATGTTACTGCTTTAATTCCTGATAGAGGTCCCTTAGTATCTGTCATATTTGTTCCTTATTTATTAGGCTTTAATTTTGGCATATTATAACGATCTTCAGGATTAATCCATCCCTTAAAGTTTGGCTTTCTTTTTTCTGCAAAAGCTCTTCTAGATTCCATTCGATCTTCTTGATCTCCATGAGAGTGTAATTGATCTGCTAAATCTTCAAAATTACTTCCAACTTTTGGGGCCATTTCTCTCATCATATATATGGTATTTACTCTTGCAGCTGGAGGTAATGATAGAATATGCTCAGCCATTTCTATCGATGTAGCCAATAGCTCTTCTTTTTCTACAAGCCTATTTATAAATCCAACTTCATATAGCCTTTGAGCATTAAATCTAAATCCTAATGCCATTTCTGTAGCAACAGGATGTGGTAAATTAGCATAGAAGCCGTGATTATATCCTCCTAAAAGCCATCTTTTAGCCTCAGACATTTCAAATATAGCTTCCTTGACAGCTACTCTTAAATCTGTTTTTTCTACCAACATAAAACCACCACCCATAGCGTATCCATTTATGGCACCTATAACAGGTTTGTCTAGATTCCCATCCATAAATGGATTTTCAATTTCTTCACCCTTACCTGGAGCTGATGCTAATGAGCCAACTTCTAAAGATTCCTTCATATCTTCTCCTGCGCAAAAACCCCTCCCTTCACCAGTTAATATAGCAACTTCTAAGTTTTTATCGTCCCTATATTCTATGAATGCATTCGCCATACCTTCTCTAATAACTTTACTTAGAGCATTTAACCTTTCTGGACGATTAAGTTTGATGATCATAATTTGATCTTGTTTATCTATCTCTACAAATGCCATTTTTTTATCTCCGATTTATTTTTATGAATATTATATCTTTTTCAGAATAAAAAATATGATGTAGATTTAGTGAAACAGATTCAATTACAAGAAATTACTTATCTTATTTAAAGAGTTATAAGATATCAATTAAATGAAAAAACCCACCTCCAGAGTCCTACCTGAGCAATCAACTAGAGCTTCGTTAGAAGCGGGCTTTTTTGTCTCTAAATTTCAACGTTCCATCAGAATCAGTTTTAGCTAATTGGGCTCCTTCCTGTTTCCATTCCGGTTTACCCCTAATAATTTTTTTACAAATTATCTCTAATTTCACTCCATTTAGAGGTTTTCTCTAAACTTCATCGTTCCATTGGAATCAGTTTTAGCTAATTAGGTTCCTTCCTGTTTCCATTCCGGTTTACCCTTATAGAGTCCCCTAGAGAACTTTACTACAACCTCTCTCCATTTAGGATTAATAAAATAATATATTAAATTTTTTAAATTGCAACCCCTAATTTTCCCAGAGTACAAAATATAAGACATTTTATACTCAAAATATTATTGATAATTGATAAAAAAAATATTTCCCAATGGATATTTTTAGTTTTTTTTTTTAAAAAATCGTCTAAGATAATAGTTCATTAATAATTATATGTTAGGGGATAATAGTGTTAGAAAGATTTCATGTACCAGAAGATATTGCGATTAAGGTTGAACATAAAGAAATTTTTGATGTTGTAAAAAATATTTTCCTGAAAATGGGAATGTCCAAAGAAGATGCTACTATTTCTGCTGATGTTCTGATTTATGCTGATGTAAGAGGCATTGAATCACATGGAGTCTCTAATATGCTGAGAAGATATGTTGACTCATTCGCAGATAAGGATATAAATCCTACCCCAAAACCAAAAGTAATTAGAGGAAAAGGTGCTGTAGCTACTTTGGACTCTGACGCAGGTCATGGTTTAGTTGTGGGTCCTTATGCAATGAATATGGCTATTGAAAAAGCAAAAGATTATGGGATTGGATCAGTGACAGTTATAAATGGTAGACATTTTGGAGCATGTGCTTATCATGCAGAAATGGCTCTAGAACATAATATGATTGGCATAGCAATGACAACAGGAGGTTTGATGGTTGCACCTGTAAATGGAGCTGAAGCTAAAGTTGGTCTTAATCCAATAGGAGTTGCTGTTCCAACAAAAAATGAGCCTCCTTTTATTTTTGATGCATCAATGTCATCAGTTGCTGGTAACAAGATAGCCCTTGCACAGAGGATAGGTGTTAAGGTTATGCCCGGTTGGATTGCTAAAGCTGATGGTACTCCAATTATGGAAGAAACAGAAGTTCCTGATGAATATTTAATGCTTCCAGCTGGTGGAACAAGAGAAATTGGATCTCATAAAGGTTTTTCATTAGCAATGCTTGTAGAAATTTTAGCTGGGGTTTTAGGTGGATCTGGAGCTGGAAATTTTAGGAGGTCTCAAGCTGCTCATCATTTCATAGCATATGATATAGATGCATTTACAGATGTTGAAAAATTTAAGTCTGACATGGATGAATACATGAAATCAATTAAAGAAACAAAACCGGCCCCTGGAGTAGAAAGGGTTGTATATGCTGGTCTGCCAGAATATGAAGAAAAAATTGAAAGAGAAAATCATGGTATACCTTATCATCCAGAAGTATTGGATTGGTTCAAGAATATTTGCGCAGAATTAGGAATAGATTGGAAATTAAGCTAATAATTGAAAGAGGGAAAAATGACTAAAAGAGTAAATAAAGTAATTGATTTATGGGAGCAAGGTCAGCCAGTTTATCATGAGCATCCAGAAGAATTAAGTTATGATGCTGGTATAAAGGGGGCTAAAACGCTAGCAGATATGTTTCTTATAGATTTTGAGCATAATCCTTTTGATACAGTAGGTCTAACAAAATTTATGGAAGGATTGAAAGAAGGTGGACCAACTAATAGCGGTCATCTAACACCTACAGTCGTATGTACTTTACCTTCTAATGCCATTTCTCCTGAAGAAGTAAAATATAATGCATGGCAAGCTAGACATTTGCTAACCGCTGGTATTCATGGGATCTTGCATACACATACTAGAAGTCCTGAATCAGTAAAAGCCTTTGTTCAAGTTACAAGGTATCCTTACCAAGAAATTGGTAGAGATTTTATAGGAGAAGGATTAAGAGGATCAGGAGGACAAAAACATCCAGCTGAGTTATGGGGATTAGAACAATCCCATTACACTGATGTTGCAGATCCATGGCCATTAAACCCCAATGGAGAATTAATTTTAGGACTAAAAATAGAGGATAGGCATTGTGTAGCAAATGTCGATGATATAGCGAAAGTTCCAGGTATTGCATTTGCAGAATGGGGCCCAGGAGATATGGGTATGAGTTATATGCAACCTGATGCTCATGATCCGCCTTATCCAGAAATTATGAATAATGCTAGAAATAAAATAAAGTCTGCTTTGGATAAAAATGGAATAATCTTTTATTCAAGTTGGATAGATGAAAGTATGACCCAGGAGCAAAGACTTGATTACATCATAGATGAACTTGGTTGTAAGATGATTGGTGTGCCTGCAATGCTTAGTGAAAGTGAACAAAAAGAACTTCTTGAGTATGGTAGAAATAAAACAGGAAGAAAAATGCCTGTCTAAGGTATACTAATTTCATATTATTTCAAACTCATAATTTAGTATTATTTTTATAACTTAAGTAATATATTTATATATACACGCATAATTTCAGAGAGAAGAATTTATAATTGAATAATTTTTCAAACATAAATAAGTTAATTGGTTTCCAGGATAAATTTTCTAGAGATTTGTCTTTTACTAACAAATTAGAAAAAGAATTTATAGAGTTTGTTGAAACATGGGGTTATGAGCAAGTAAGAACTCCTGTACTTGAAAGATCTGATCTATTTAATAGTAAAACGGGTACTAGTCTTACAAGTAATATCTACAGTTTTCGAGATCCCTCAGGAACAGAGGTTTCCCTAAGGCCTGATTTTACATCATCAATAATGAGAATGATTTTAGAAAAAGAATTAGATTATTCAGATATCCCATTAAGATTCTCTTATACCGGTGAAATATTTAGATATAACTCTGAGGCAGATAATTTCATATCTCAAAATGGTATTGAACTCATAGGAAACAGTAATTTAGTTTCTGATATTGAGGTATTATCAATGTCAATCAATTTTTCCAAAAAAATAGTAGGAGATGATTTATATGTTAAAGTTGGTCATGTAGGCATTCTTACAGATATTTTTAGTTTTTATAATTTGAGTGACAGAGAGTCTCTGTTTATATTGCAGAATTTAGATTTTATATCATCAGAGAAATCAGTTGAGATCATATTAAAAAAAGCTAATCAAACAGGAATTATTATTGATGATGGGATTCCTTCAATTGATAAAAAAGAATTATCTGATGTTGAAATTTCTAAAATGTTAGATTTTGCTTTTTCCGAAGATAGTAATTTTAATCAAACAAGAGATAAAGATTCTATATTAGAAGGTATAAAGAATAATTTCTCAAAAAATTCTAATTCAAAAAACTTTTCTGAGTGTATTTCCTTAATTTCAAAACTAATTAATATTGATACTAACTTAGATGAATCTGTATCTTTAGCGAATGAACTTTTGGTAAAGATACCTGTGAAAAAAAATCTGTCAGATTTTTATACTATAGTAAAAAATTTAGAAAACTATAACATTGATATTTCTAATTTTAAAATTGATTTTGGATTAGTTAGAGAATGGGGATATTATAGTGGTTTTGTTTTCAATCTTTATGCTAAAGGATTTGGTGATAATAATTCATTTGGTGGAGGAGGTAGATATGATTATTCATCGAAAACAAACCAGATTCCAGCAACTGGTTTCGCTGTGGATACAGAAAAAATATTAGAAAATTCGATACTTTCAAACATCAAAAAAAATACAAAAAAAATAATTATTTATGCTAAAGATAAAAAAGATTTTGAATTCGCCCAAAGAACTAGTTTTGAAGAAAGAAACACTGGGAGTGTAGTACTTTTAGATACTATGACTTCAAATTTAGACAAAGTAATTGATTGGGCTAAAAAAAATGATTTTTCTGAGGTTATGGTAATTAATCAAAATAATGTAGAGAGGAAGAGGGTATAATTTGGGAAATTTATCATTAGCGATACCTGTCTCAGGAGCTCTTTATGAAGGAAGTATAGATTTACTCAATAATTGTGGTCTATCGATATCAAGATCTAATAATAGAGTATACACAGCAAAAATACCTAACTTGAATAGTATGAGTGTGATGTTTCAAAGACAATCTGATATTCCTTCACGTTTGGACTCAAATGTTGCAGATATTGGAATTGTTGGCTTAGATAGTTTTTATGAATCAAAGTTAGATGATGGAAGCTCAATGGTTATTTTAGATAATCTAGGCTTTGGAGAAGCAAATTTAGTGCTTGCTGTTCCGGAAGCATGGCTTGATGTTAGAAATCTCGTAGATTTGGCTGATTTATCTTTCAAAATGAGAGAAGAAGGTAGGGACTTAAGAATAGCAACAAAATATCCAAAATTAGTTTCAAGGTTCCTCAATAATAACTCCATATATTATTTCGACATAGTTGATGCTAGTGGTGGAATTGAAGTAGCTCCCTTTATAGGCTATGCAGATATGATCTGTGACATAACAGCTTCAGGCAATACTCTTAGGCAGAATAGACTTAAAATAATAGATAATGGAATAGTCTTTTCTTCGCAAGCTGCACTAATTGGTAACATTGAATCATTATCTCAAAAAGAAGATCTTGATGATATTAAAATTTTTATAGAAAGAATAGAAGGGCATATTAATTCAAAAAAATATCAAAGAGTAACTGTAAATTTATCTCTTACTGATCTTGGCCTTTCTAGCCCAGATGAACTCGAAGCTCTTATAAGTTCAAACTCAGTTTTGCATGGATTAAAAGGTCCTTCTTTTAGTTATGTCCTAACAGGTGAACCAGGTTCATGGGTTTCATTAGAGTTAATTATTTCAAATGATCAAATAATGCAATGTGTTGAAGAACTAAGAAAACTTGGAGGAGTCAGTATTACTACCTCTAATTTAGATATGATATTTTATAAAGAATCTATAAGTTTTTATAAATTATCAGAAGCAGTATCTATGTATGGAGAAAAGAAATGAAAATACTATCCGATATTGAATCAACACTTAAATATTTAAAAGAACTAAGGAAAAGTACATACTCTAATATATTAACTAGCGGTAATGGCTTTTTTGAAAAAGATTATTCTGTTGAGGAATATGTAAAAAAAATTATGGATCTGACTAAACTTAATGGGGATGATTTTTTGTTTGAATTAAGTTCAAAATTAGATGATGAAAAATTTGGGAATCTACAAATATCAGAAAAAGAATTAAAAAATTCAGTTGATCAGATAACAAAAGAAGAAAGAAATATTCTTGAAAATACTATTTCAAGAATCGAAAACTTTCAAAAAAAGACATTAACAAAGAACTGGTTTGATGAAAAAAATGGGTATGGAGAATATATCAAACCCATAGAATCTGTAGGTTGCTATATACCAGGTGGAACTGCACCTCTTATTTCTACTGTTCTACACACAGTTATTCCAGCTAAGGTAGCAGGAGTAAAGCGGATATCTATTGCTTCCCCTGCTGCAGGTATTGAATTGCCAAATAATATGCTACTTGCAGCGGCTTATCTATCAGGAGTTGATGATTTTTATACATATGGAGGGCCTCAAGCGATAATTAGTATGGCAGTTGGAACTAAAAAAGTTTCAAAAGTTGATATGATATGTGGCCCAGGAAATATTTTTGTAATGACAGCAAAAAAGCTTGTATATGGAGAGGTCGGATTAGATGGAATATTTGGGCCTACTGAAACTATGATTGTTGCAGATAGTTCCTCAAATATAGAATATGTTGTTGGAGATTTGATGGCTCAAGCTGAACATGATGTACTTGCTCTTCCTATGATGGCTACCAATAGTCTAGAATTTGCAAAAGACATCGAATTTTTCTATAAAAATAAGCTTAATTCAATGAAAAGAAAAGATATTATTGAAAAATCAATGAATCGAGGATTTATTTCAGTTTTACAAGATGAAAAAGAGATAATTGAATTAGTAAATGAAGTAGCACCTGAACATTTGTCTATAGCATCAGAAAAGTTAATAAATATATCTGAAAAAATAGATTCTGCAGGTTCTATATTTCTTGGAGAAATTTCTTCAGAAGTATTAGCTGATTATGTAGCAGGTCCTAGTCATGTTATGCCAACAAATGGTTCCGCTAGATATTCTTCTTCACTATCATCAAGAACGTTTCAGAAATCTATCCCTGTCTTGGCAATTGATAAAAAAATATTTAAAGAAATATGCAATGATGCAGAAAATTTTGCTAAACTCGAATCACTTCAAGCGCATAGCGAGGCTATCTCTATCAGAAAAGAAAAATACTTAATGGAGTAATTAATTGAGTTTAGATAAGAGTATCAGAAGAAATATAATGAGAATTCCTTCATATAAAGGGGTTGATCCATCTCTAAAACTTGCATCAGAATCAGGTATTGATCCTAAGGATATTATCAAACTAAATGCAAACGAGAATGCATTTGGAGATACTTTAGGTTTAGGAAAAGATTTGTCTAAAATAAACATTCATGAATATCCTGATCCTAATCAAAAATTACTTAGAGAATCTTTAGTAAATTATACGGGGAATAAATTTGAGGAAATTGTTGCTGGTTCCGGTAGTGATGAGCTTATAGATATTCTTATAAGAATATTTTTAAGTGAAGGAGATAAATTAATAGATGCAAAACCAACTTTTGGTATGTACGAATTTTTTGCAAAAATTCAGGGAGCTGATGTTATATCTGTATTTAGAGATAAAGAATTTAATTTAGATTTAGATCTAATTCTAAAACAAATAGACTCTAAGACAAAGATGATTTTTTTAGCATCTCCAAATAATCCAACTGGAAATATTGCTTCACCTGAAGAAATAAAAACACTCTTAGATACAAACTTAATTGTTGTTATAGATGAAACTTATTATGAATTTTCTAAATTTTCTTATTCTAATCTCATTCATGAACATGATAATGTGATCATACTTAGATCATTTTCTAAATGGGCTGGTTTAGCCGGACTTAGAATTGGATATGCTATTTCAAATCCTAAATTAATTGAAAAAATTTTACTAGTAAAGCAACCATATAATATAAATTCAGCTGCTGAACATGTAGCTATCAATGCTATGAGTAAAAAAGATTTTCTTCTTGAGAAAGTTGATATTCTCATAGATCAAAAGAATAAGATTTATGATTTTTTATCAAACTATGATGAATTGAAACCATTTCCTTCTTCTGCAAATTTTATTTTATGTGATTTCAAGGAAAAGGATTCAAACATAATATTTGAAAAATTAGCTCAAAATGGGATATTTGTAAGAAAGTTTTCAGATAATGTGATTTCAAATTCTCTTAGATTTTCATCTGGAACTCCTGACCAAACTCGTAAATTATTACGAGTGCTTAAGTCAATAATTTAGTGATATAAATATTATTATGATTAATAAAAGAATTTCAAAAAAAACAAGAGTTACAGGTGAAACTGAAATATCTATAGAAATAAATATTGATGGTAGTGGTAAATCCTCAGTAACTTCACCCATAGGCATGCTAAATCATATGCTTGATCAAATAGCTAGACATGGTTTGATTGACATTAAAGCCGATATCAAAGGAGATTTGGAAACAGGAACTCATCATATTATTGAAGATACATCTATTGTTCTTGGTATGTGCTTAGATGAAGCTTTAGGTGATAGAGCTGGAATTTTGAGAATGGGAGATAAAACTTGTTTATTAGATGAAGCATTATGTCAAATAGCCCTTGATCTTTCAGGAAGAGGCTATTTTGTAATCGATATGGGTCAAATTGATAATGAAGGGGAATTTTCTATAGAGATGGCAAAACATTTTTATGAATCTTTAGCTTCAAATGCAAGATTTGGTATACATCTCAGAATGCATTCTGGTACAAATCATCATCATATTTTAGAATGTTCGTTTAAGACTTTTGCTAGAGCATTCAGAGAGGCTGCTTCATTTGATTCTAGAAGAGCAAATTCGATTCCTTCAACTAAAGGAACTCTTTAGATTATATTGAAAGAAAATTTTTCAATAATTGGATTTGAAAGTAATTTATCAGAGATTTCTTCAGTTATATTTTTAGCATTTTTTTCGTTATCTGATTCTATTTCTAGAATGAAAATTTTCCCTGATCTTATAGATTTTACTTCACTAAATCCTATACGATTTGCGGAATCAGATATCGTAAGTCCCTCAGGATCATTTACATTATCCTTATAAAGGATTTTTACTTCAAACTTGTATATCAATTATTTGCCTCTACGAGCCCAGCAGTCATTATTTGTCCAAATGCTTCTTCAGAAAGTGAGCCTGAATGCCTCATATTTATTGTTCCATCATCATTTAGAAATACCCAGTATGGAAAAGCAGGTAATCCAAAATGTTCTGCAATGGAATTATTTTGATTATCAAATATTACTGGAACATTCCAATCTTCTCTTATTAGCCAATCATCAGGTGGAAAGTTAGGCTTATTTTTATCAATATGAGTTGCCACAGAGAATAAATTTATATTTTCAGGTGATCCATTTCTGTCTAACCATTTTTTTATCATAGGAACTTCTCTTTGACAATGTGAGCACCAATGTGCCAAGAATACTATTACTGTAGCTTTTTTTTCTTCTAGTCCTACTCTAGTTGTTACTGTTATGCTTTCCCCATTGAGATTTGTTCCAGTTGGAATTGGAGCAAAAGCTCCTACTGCAGTATCTTGAGAACTTCGATTATATTGCGGTAGTTCTCCTCCTACGATAGATACATCAGTATATGTATAAGAATTTCCTGAACAAGATACTAAAAATAAAACTAAAGTTATTATGATATATTTTTTCATTTACAAAGTATTTTTTGATTAATTATTATTAATAATAATCCAAAAAAATTGAAAAAAGCCATTAATGGAATAGATATAAACCCTAATTCCCAGATATATGGGCTTGAGCAATTAACTAAATCACAAGAATCATCTCCTGGAAACCACTGAATAAAATAGTGGTAAACAGAAATAGATATCCCAATTAATATAAATGGCAGCGATATGAAAATTCCATTTTTATCTTTCCTGAAGTAAGTCGTTATATAAATTATTACTAGAGGGAATAAAAAAATTCTTTCGAACCAACAGTATTTACAAGGTTCTAGGTTCTTTATTTCTGATAAATATAAGCTAGATAATGTTCCAATTAAGGATAATAAAAAACAATAAAATAAAACGTTTCTATTAATGTTTAAATTATTTATAAAAAATCTTCCTATAAAGTTACTTGGATAAAAAAAGTTTAATATTGTAATTAGAGAAAAAATAGATATAAAAATAGTGCTTGAAATAGCTAATATTTTAATTTCTATCATTTATTAATTTCCTCTAAATGAAGAAAGCGGCGCTCTATCTTGATAAGCATTTATGAATTCTTGAATTTTTTCTTCATCAAATTTCATTAATTTTAAGTGATGTCTCCATCCTGTAATCGTTATTGGAAATTCATCAAAAGAACTGTAAGGGGTCATTAAAAATTGAAACCTATTTGTAGGCATTAAATCTGTTAGATTTTCAATTAATTCATCGCAAATAATTCCGCCTGACTTTATACTTGTAAATTCAGGATCTAATCTACTGCAATCATAATGTATTCCTATGCCCCCATGTAATAGATTTGCAACAAGTATCTCATTAGGTAACTGAGTATCATACTTTCCCCAAGGTGCTGGAGACGTTACTCCAACTCCTGGGACAGGCCTTTCTAGGTCATACCAATATGCACCTGAAGTTGGTGGAGATAAAGAATAGCCATCATGAACTTCTCCAATTCCAACTTCTTCTCGCTTATCTTCTTCATCAGTATTTATAGGGCCCTCAAGATTAACTCCTCCTCCTTTTATTTTGGAGCTATCTGAGTTAGATCCTAGAGCAGGACTTATAGTTAAACCAAGTATAAAAACTATAGCTAGCAGTCCTCCGAAAAAATATATGAAGAACCTTTTTCTTCTTTTCTTTTCTTTATTTTTGTCTCTTCTCTCATTTGTTATTTGAGATTTAGACATTCCTTTTCTATGTTTAGGCCTAGTAGTAATATCTTTTTCCTTATTTTTTATAATTCTAGATTATCATTAGTAATAATTTCATAGATATCTAAATACCTTTTTAATGTATTTTTAATAACATTTTCAGGCAATTTAGGTGGGGGAGGGGTTTTATCCCAGTTTTCTTCATTAAGCCAATTCCTTAAGAATTGTTTATCGAAAGGGTCAGGGGATTTTCCTAATTCATAATCAGTATATTTCCAAAATCTACTTGAGTCTGGAGTAAGGGCTTCGTCAATAAGAGTAATATTATTATCTATATATCCGAATTCAAATTTAGTATCAGCTAGTATAATACCTTTACCTAAACAATATTTTGCTGCTTTTGAGTACAATTCAATAGAAATCTTTTCTAGCTCATAGTAAAGCTGTGATCCTATGAGATTTACACCATCATCTTCTGATAATGGCTCATCGTGACCTTCATCAGCCTTAGTTGAAGGAGTAAAAATAGGTGTTTCAAATTTTTGTGCTTCTAATAATTTTTGTTCTATTTTTTTATAATTTATAGAATTTGTAGATTTATACTCATTCCATGCACTTCCAGTTATATAACCTCTAACAACACATTCAATATTTATTCGTTCTGCCTTTTTTACTACAGTTGATCTTTTCAATATTTCTTTATCTTTTATTTTTTCATAAGGAGTATCTGAAAAATCATAATCTTCAGCTTTAGAAATAAAGTGTGACTTAGTATCTTTGAAAAAATCAAACCAAAAAGAACTTAAATTATTAAGAATTATTCCTTTTTGAGGTACTACTTCATTCATTATTACATCAAAAGCAGAAATTCTGTCTGTTGCAACAAAAAGTAATTTATCATCATCAATATTGTAAATATCTCTAACTTTTCCAGAATGAATTTTATTTTTCAAATTAGTATACTTAACAGATTTTACTTCCATCTAATCAATTTTCCATCCAAGTGAAATAAACTGATCTTTTGTATACCTTAGATAAAACTTAAAATCGAATATTTCTAAAATTTCTTTTTCAGTTAACCTTAGTTTTATTTCTTTATTTTCTAAACATAGGTCCTTTAGATGAATATCTTTTTCAGAGCTTTTCATCGAAAGTGATTGAACAAGATCATAAGATTTATTTTTTTCTAATCCTGATTCAATTAGTTTCAGCATTACTCTTGGTGAAAATATTAATCCATTTGCTTTATTTAGATTTTCTAGCATTTGATTCCTATTTATGTATAAATCAGAAATTATTTGATTAGAAAGATTAATAATATAGTCTAAAGCTATAGAGGAATCAGGAAGAATAACTCTTTCAGCAGATGAATGAGATATATCTCTTTCGTGCCATAGTGGTACATTCTCCAAAGCAACAACACTATTCGCTCTTATAATTCTTGAAAGTCCACAAATCCTTTCGGATAATTCTGGATTTCTTTTATGTGGCATGGAAGATGATCCCTTAGTAACAAATCCTTTTTTTCCAAAAGGTTCTCTTACCTCATCAACCTCGCTTCTTTGAAGATGTCTTATCTCTAATGCAAATTTTTCTAGAGTACTTGCCACCAATGCTAAGTTTTGTGAATATTCAGCATGTATATCTCTTTGAATTACTTGATTAGTTACATTTGCAGGTTTTAGACTTAGCTTCTTTGCTACTTTCTTTTCAAGATCAGGAGAAACTGTAGCATATGAACCTACAGGACCAGAAATCATACATATTGAAACTCTATCTTTAGTTTCAATTAGTCTAGATTTATGTCTATATAGCTCATCCCAAAAAATTGCTAATTTAGCCCCAAAGCTCATGGGTTCAGCATGCATTCCATGAGATCTGCCTAGACAAGGAGTTTCTATTTCTTCTATTGCTTTATCTTTGATTGAATTCATAAGTTCATCAATTTCTAATAGTAAATGGTTAATTGAAGATCTTAACTGTAGGCTCAAAGCCGTATCTTTTACATCATTTGAGGTTATACCATGATGTATCCATCTAGATTCATCTCCAATATTTTCAGAAATTGATTTCACAAAAGAAACTATGTCATGTTTTGTTTCTTCAAAATATTTATTATATTTTTTAATATCGAATGTAATTTTTTGTATTTTGTTTAGATCTTTATTAGGAATGACTCCCAACTCATTCCAAGCTTCACATGTAGCAATTTCAACCTGAAGCCAATAATTAAACATACTTTCATCAGACCAAATTTTAGATATTTTTTCTCTTGAATATCTAGGAATCAATAAAATTTCCTTTTATTTTTTCTATATATCTTAATAATTGTTTGAAGCTACTAAATTTAGTAGCAGAAATATTTTCTTCTAGACATCTATTATATAACGGATCCAAAGCGAAAATTTTATCACATTTTTGTGAAGCGCATAAATCCGTTGTAATTCCATCGCCTACGTAAATTACAAAACTTTCTGATATTTTTTGATTAACTGTCTCACATTTACATATACCCCATTCAGGTGAACATGACTTATCAAATGAAACAGAGTAATCAAAAGATAATTCACATAATTTATTTTTTTTCATAGTTGCTGCCACTATTTCAATCTCATGAAAATCTTTTAGCACAGGTTGAATATAATTTTTTAGCCCAGAACTTAAGACAGTAATTTTTATATTATTATTAATTGAAAAATTATAAAGCTCTATGAATCCTTCTCTTATTTTCACATTTTTTCTTGAGTAATTTTCTATATCTGAAAAAGAAGCATTCTCTATAGATTTTTCAAAAGATTTCTCTTGATAAATTTTGAAGGAAATTTTCTTTGATTTATAAAGATTAGCTATTTCATTGTATTCAACAGGAGAATAATGATTTAGAACAACTCTCGCTGCATTTTCTTCAACTAGTGTGTCATCAAAATCAATTACTAATGAGATTTCCTTTTTATTCATTTTTCCTCTGCTCTGAGAGCAATATCTTTCCTATAAAATGATCCCTCAAATTTAATTCTATCTATTTCTTGATAAATTGTTGTTCTGGATTCACTAATAGTTTTGCTTATGTTAGATAAAACCAACACTCTACCGCTATTAGTTATTATTTTATTTTCTGATTTTTTAGTTCCTGCATGAAAGATTAGATTTTTTTTTATATTATCAAGTCCAAATATTTCAAATCCTGTTTGGTATGACTCTGGATATCCTCCAGAGCATAAAACTACACATACTCCTTTTTGTTTTTTCCATTTAACTTTCTTAGGATCAAAATTTTCATTAGATATATCAAATAAAACCTCAGATAGGTTTCCTTCAAACATTGGCATTATTAATTCACATTCAGGATCACCAAATCTACAATTATATTCAATTACTTTAGGCCCTGAATTAGTCAGCATAATTCCTGTGTATAACATCCCTGCAAATGGTGTCTGATTTTTTTGCATAGATTTTAACGTAGGAGTGATAATATTTTCAATAATATTATCACTTAAACTAACAGTCCAAAATTCAGGAGGGGTATAACAACCCATACCTCCAGTATTTGGACCTTTATCGTCTTCAAATACTCTCTTATAATCACAAATAGCTATTGGTTCAGAAAAATTACTCCCATCAGTAAAACAAAATACACTTACCTCTGGACCATATATTTTATCCTCCAATAATATAGATTCTCCTGAAATCCCTAGTTTTTTTTCAATAATAAGAGATTTTATGACTTCTTCCATTTCGAATTTAGATTTTGGTAAAAATACTCCTTTCCCATTTGCTAAGCCATCGGCCTTAATGACTAAATTATCAAAACCAACTTCATTACCATATTTTATAGCTTCATTGTGATTATTAAAAAATTTAGCATGAGGTGTAGGTATATCATTATCAAGCATTAATCTTTTTGCAAATATTTTCGAAGCTTCAATTTGCGAAGCTTGCTTGGTTGGTCCAAATACATTTATATTATTTTTTATCAATAAATCTGTGATACCTTTACTTAACGGTCCCTCAGGTCCTATAACAACTAAATCTGGATTTTGATCTTTTATAGTCTTCTCTAATAGAAATAAATCTTCAATATTTATATTAATTAATTTTGCTATCTTAGAGATACCTGCATTATCACCAATGCATATAATTTCCTTAACTTTTTTATCTTTGGATAAATTCCATATTATTGAATGTTCTCTTCCTCCTGATCCAACTACTAAAACTTTCATAAATATTATGATTCCTTGTTAATGTATTATTCCCACTCTATTGTTCCTGGAGGTTTTGATGTTATGTCATATACCACTCTGTTTATTCCATCAACTTCATTAATAATTCTAGATGAAATTGAAGAAAGAACTTCATAGGGGATTTTAGACCAATCAGCTGTCATAGCATCTTTTGAATTTACCGCTCTTATTGCTATACAATCTTGATAAGTCCTATTATCTCCCATAACACCAACGCTTTGAATGTTTGTTAAAACTGCAAAAGCTTGCCAAATCTCATCATATAATTCAGCTTTTTTTATTTCATCTATAAATATATGATCTGCTTCTCTTAATATGTTTAATTTTTGTTTAGTTATCTTGCCAATAATTCTTATAGCTAAACCTGGTCCTGGGAATGGATGTCTTTCTATAATTTCTTTATCTATTCCAAGCTCATATCCAATATCTCTTACCTCATCTTTGAAGTGTAACTTAAGAGGTTCAAGAAGCTTAAGATTCATTTTTTCAGGAAGCCCACCCACATTATGATGACTTTTTATAACAACTTGATGACCATTTTTAGTAACAGCAGATTCAACTATATCTGAGTAGAGTGTACCTTGAGCAAGGTATTTTACATCATCAATTTTTTTTGCTTCTTTTTCAAATACGTCTATAAACTCTTTTCCTATTATTTTTCTTTTCTTTTCAGGATCAATTATATTTTTTAATTTATTTAGAAAATTCTCTCTTGCATCAACCTTAATTATATTCAACCCTAAACTGTTCTTAAGGAAATTCATAACATCTTCTGATTCTCCTTTTCTTAGTAATCCATTATCTACAAAAATAGATGTTAATTTATTTCCAATTGCTTTGTGTATTAAGGTTGCAGTTATACTTGAATCGACTCCTCCTGAAATTCCACAAATAACTTTATTGTCCTGAACTTCATTTTTTATATTTTCTATAGATTTATCGATAAAATTTCTTGCAGTCCAATTATTTGAAGTATTGCAAATATTAATAGCAAAATTTTCTAAAATTTTATTACCGTAGGCTGTATTATCAACTTCTGGATGAAATTGAACTCCATAAATTAAGTCTTTTTCAAATGCAGCACAAAATGAATTATCAGTTTTTCCAATTATCTTAAAATTTTGCGGTAGATTTATTATTTTATCTTCATGACTCATCCAAACATTAATATTTTTAGGAATACCAGAAAATAATTTAGAATCTTCTTTAATACTTAGGATGGAGTTACCGTATTCTCTTTTTTGGGTTTTTTCTACTTTACCACTTTGATTTATTGCTAATAATTGCATCCCATAGCATATACCAAGAATTGGTTTGTTACTTTCCATTACCCAATCAGGAATATTTGGAGAATTATCATCAAAAACACTATTAGGACCTCCAGATAAAATAAATCCTTTTATATCTCTATCTTCAAAAAAAGATTTATCTATTTCAGGATTTACTAGATCACAAAATACATTTTTTTCTCTTAATCTTCTAGAAATTAGTCTTGTATATTGTGATCCGTAATCAAAAATTACAATTGTGGCTTGCTTCAAATCTAACTCGGTTTAAATTTTTATATAAAATTATAGAATAAAGGTAAAAATTGTAAATTTGAAGATAGAAAAAAATAAAAATATATTAATAGACCAAATCGTTGAAAAGTTATCTAATGGTAAGGTTTGTATTTTGCCTACAGATACGTTTTACTCTTTATCAGTAGTTGCAGATAATTCATTAGCTATAAAAAATCTTTTTAAGATAAAAAAAAGAGATTTAAATAAACCTATTCCTCTGCTAATTTCAAGTTTAAGAGATGTAGAGAGGTATTGTGATATATCATCCCAAAGGCTTAATAAATTGGCTGATAAATTTTGGCCAGGGCCGCTAACTATTGTTCTACCAATAATGAATGA
Organism: Dehalococcoidia bacterium; assembly: GCA_022451965.1. Lineage (NCBI taxonomy): Bacteria > Bacillati > Chloroflexota > Dehalococcoidia > Dehalococcoidia bacterium. The sequence goes on from JAKUNJ010000003.1 coordinate 44,014, forward strand.
TTTTCCAAAAGAAATAAATAACGGTTCAGGATATTTAGGGGTTAGAGTACCAAATCATTCATTTACCCAAAAAATAATTGAATCTCTAGGAAGACCAATAACAGGTACTTCTGCAAATATAAGTGGTGTTGCTCCCACAAAAGATATAAACCAAATCAAATTAACTTTTAGTAAAAAAGTTTCTGAAATCACTGAAATAGATTGTGGATCAGAAACTCTTTCTTCCACCGTAATAAAGATTGACAATGATGAGTCCGAAATAGATATTTTAAGAGAAGGTCCAGTAACTTTAGAAAAAATAAAAGAAGTAATTGATTAAATAAAAAAAGATGATGAATTTCATACCAACCTTAACTTCAGTACTAAATAAAGAAGATCTCGGATTGTATAAGATGATGAAATATCATTTTGGTCTCGAGAATAATTCTGAGAATTCACCTAAACAAAATTTTCCCCTTGGTACTATCGCTCAAATATTTTCAGAGCATTTTGAAGTAAATAATAAAATATCTTATTCAGTATCAGCATCAATTGAATTACTAAATGCATCTTTTGAGGTTCATGAGGATGTTAGAAATGGTAACACTGAAAGATTTGAAAAAGAGTCATTATGGTGGAAATATGGGCCAGCTCAAGCAATAAATGTAGGAGATGGTTTCCAGGCTTTATCAAGATCAGTATTATTAGATATTGCAGATGGTTTTGATAATTCCGAATCTTTATTAAGTATAATTTCTAATTTTGATGGAAGCATAATAAAGATATGTGAATCCGAAAATTATGAACTTGATCTTCAAGAAAAACCAATAACAACAATTGATGATTACCTAAGATTAGCTGAGCATAAGCTTGGAACATTATTGCTCTTAACTATGACAACTCCTATGATTCTTAGTAAATCAGATTTGGATACTCCTAATGAACTTTCAAAGAACCTAATGACTTATGAAAAAATTAGGCAAGATATAGACTTTTTTAGAGATGATTCACCAAAAGATTCAGCAAAATTTGGCGGAATTCTTTCAAAAAATAAGCCACTGCCTGTAATACTCGTATTTCAAAAAGGAAATCCAACTCAAAAAAGAAAAATTGGAGAAATCTATCTAGACAGGATTATTGATCCAAAAAAAATTCCTGAAATAAAAAAATTATGTATTGAATTAGATACCATAAACGATTCGAAAGAAATGGCTAATGATTACAAAAAAAAGTCTGAATTAGGGTTAGATCATCTAGGTTTTTCTAAATCAAGTAAGATTGAAATTTTTGAGAATATTAGCCTCTTGTAAGTTGTAATAATGGTAAAAATTATGTTAGTAAATCTAAAAATAAATAAGCCAATAACGCAAAACAAACTAAAACACAAAAAAAGACACCAATGGCACAAGAAGCTAACGAAGCGATACGTCCTACTAAAATTGATACTAAAACCGTAA